>JAFGVT010000187.1 GCA_016937825.1 Fidelibacterota bacterium
AGAAGCTGATAGCTGATAGCTGATAGCTAGAAGCTGATAGCTGACAGCTGAAATTAATAAAACAATAAGGGGCATGCCGGATCTTTTAGCCGCGCTGTTTGACCCGGATCATTATTTTCTTCCTTTTTTCTTAACCATTCATCGAAATATACCTTAACTTTCATGTTATTTGGACGTAGAAGCCAACAAAAAGGAGCCAGACATGGACGGAACTTCATGGAACTATTCAGATAAAGTCAAAGAGCATTTTTTTCACCCGAAGAACATCCTCGACATGGATGAAAAAGACTACCATGCCGACGGCGTCGGCTATGTCGGATCGCCCGCCTGCGGCGATATGATGAAGATTTTTATCAAGGTCAGGGATGACCGCATCGCCGAGCTGAAATGGCAGACCTTCGGGTGCGCCAGTGCGATCGGGTCCACCTCCATGCTCAGCGTCATGGTCACCCGGGACGGCGGCATGAAGCTGGATGAGGCCTGGAAGCTGACACCGGAAATGATCATTGATGAATTGGGCGGCCTGCCTGCCAACAAGATCCACTGCTCGGTATTGGGCGACAAAGCCTTGCGCCAGGCGATCAAAAATTATTACGAGAAGACCGGACAGCATCACCGCATCCCCCATGACGACAGATCGAGGATCATCTGCGAATGCCTTAATATCACCGAAGACGACATCCGCATGGAGATCCTTGAGGGCGTAAAGGATTTTGAGACCCTTCAGGAGCGCACCAAGATCGGGACGGTCTGCGGGAAATGCAAGGACACCGCAAAAACGCTTGTCGACTTCTACGTCGGCAAATACTATGCCGACGAGGTTTACAAGGGCAATTCATAATACGGAGCGTATCATGATCTATTTAGATAACAGCGCCACTACGCCGCTGCACCCGAAAGTCAAAGAAGCGATCATCCAGGCGGTCGATCTTTTCGGGAATCCGAGTTCCATGCACACGGTCGGGAGGCAGATGCGCGCGATGGTCGAACAGAACCGCCGGGACATTGCGGATTTTTTCCATTGCAGTCCCGATGAGATCATTTTCACCGCAGGCGCTTCGGAAGCCAACAACACGGTATTGAAAAGCGGTGCCACCTGCTGCGCGTTCTGCAGCGAAAGCCACGGGCATATCATTACCTCGAACATTGAACATCCTTCGGTGCTGAACACGCTGAAATGCCTGGAACATCAGCATATCGACGTAACGCGCGTAAAGGTCCGCAAAAACGGGATCATTGATCCCGCGGATATCGAGGCCGCCATCCGCCCGGACACCATTATGATCTCCGTCATGTACGTCAATAATGAGATCGGCACGATCCAGCCCATTAAAGAGATCGCGGAGATTGCACGGAAACACGGCATTCCCATGCATACCGACGCCGTACAGGCGGTAGGAAAGATCCCGATCGACTTACGGGAACTGCCGGTGGATTATTTATCCATGTCGGGCCATAAGATCTATGCCCCCAAGGGCATCGGCGTCCTGTTCAAGCGCAATTCCGCCAAGAAGATCTGTCCCCTGATCACCGGCGGCCATCAGGAAAAATCCATGCGGGCCGGGACGGAGAACACTCTGGGCATCCTTGCCCTCGGCGAAGCCGTCCGGCAGGCGAAGCTTGAAATGACGGAGAACGAACTCCGGATAGGCGCCTTGCGCGACCGTTTGGAACGCGGCATCGTTGAACGTCTCGATCATGTTTCCGTCAACGGAGACCGCCGGGCGCGGACCTACAACATCACGAATATCTCCTTTGAAAATATTGAAGGCGAATCCATTCTGCTTCGCCTGGACATGCACGGCATTGCGGTCTCCACCGGAAGCGCCTGTTCGACGGGCTCGCTCGAACCGAGCTATGTGATCACCGCCTTAAGCACCGACCCGGCCATCGCGCACAGTTCGATCCGTTTCTCTCTGGGCCGCGAGACCACGGAAGAAGATATCGATAAAACCCTTGACGCGGTCGTTGAAACCGTGACCTTCCTGCGTAAAATGAGTCCGATCGTATAAATTCGCTCAACCTTTTATGACCTGAAAGGAATGCCATGCAAAACGTCCAGCTGATCGACCACCCCCTGGTCAAGCATTCGCTTACGATCCTTCGGGACAAGAACACCGATACCGAGACCTTCCGGCGTCACACGGCCATCGTTTCCCAGATCATCATTATGGAAGCCAGCCGGTCCTGCAAACTGACGAAAAAACAGATCGAGACCCCCATCTCGGAAACGACGGGCTACGAGATATACCGCTCCATGGTCTTTGTCCCGGTATTGCGCGCCGGCATCTCGATGCTGGTCCACTCGCGGGATTTTCTCCCCTGGACGCCCGTGGGCTTCATCGGTCTCGAGCGCGATGAAGAGACCGCCATCGCCCGTGAATATTACCAGAAATTTCCCGAAAACATTGAAAAGAAACTGGTGCTGGTGCTGGACCCCATGCTGGCAACGGGAGGATCTGTCTCGGATACGATCGCTCGGCTGAAGGAGAAAGGGGCGAAACGTATCGCCCTTGCCTGCATCGTCGCGGCGCCGGAAGGAATTAAGCGCATCAACGACGCGCATCCGGATGTGCATATCTACACAACCGCGATCGACGACCACCTGAATGAAAAGAAATATATCGTCCCCGGTCTCGGGGATTTCGGCGACCGGTATTTCGGGACTTAGTTTTTATTCCATTGAATTGACTGAAGACTTCTTTTTTACCCTGTCCGCGCTCTGTCAGGGTTCAAGCCCTTCAAGAGAACATCTGTCCACAGGACCTCAGGACTCGCGCTTTCTGTTCGAGAGCAGGATCACATCCCGCAATTCTTTCTCGTTCCGTGCGGACATCCACCGTTTTTCAAAATCATTTTCCTGTACAATGTTCGCGATCGCCATGAGAGCCCGCAGATGATAGCTGCGTTCGTCAAGGGATCCGATCAGAACGAACAGGGTGTGCACCGGTTCGGCGCCCGAAGAAAAATGAACGCCTTCAGCGCAGCGAACCGGTAAAATATCAAAGCATTTTTCACCCGGAACGATAAAATGCGGGATCGCCAGTCCGGGCCGGATAATGGTCGTTGACTGCGATTCACGCTCTTTCAGTCCGTTGATCAGTATGTCTTTCGGTATCGCCCAGCGGGCGGCTAGTTTTTCGGCGATACGTTCCATCAGCTCCCCGACCCGGGGCGAACCGGGAATGTCCAGGACGGCACAATCCCTGATCAGGCGGTCAAAGCGGTCTTCGATGATGTCGTCACGCACCATAACGATCTCCCGGAGTTCTTCTTCGAGGGACGTGCTTTGCAGTTCTTTGGCCGTAACGCGCTCAATGACATGCATCAGCGCGGAAGTCCGGGTAATGCGCTTTCGGGCATAAAGGAGGTGGATCAGAGCGCCAGAAAGAAAGAACAGCGCGCTGATCAGCAGAGGAACGAAGCCCATATTCGATAAAATGAACAGATAGATGAGCAGCGTGACCGCGGGAAGCACGGGATACAGCGGCATTTTATATTTCGGAAGGTAATTCCGGATTTTGCTTTCCCGCATAACGATCACGGCGACGTTGTCCATCATGTAAAGAATGATCATCAGGGTTGACGCGGTTTTAACGAGATTCTCGATGTTCAGGAAAACGATCACGATCACCATGAACAGCCCGGTAAACAGAATAGAAACCGACGGCGTTTTATACCGTTTGCTCTGCTTCGAAAACAATTTCGGGAGCAGCTGGTCCCGGCTCATCGCCAGGGGGGTCCGTGACGCGGCAAGGATGCCCGCGTTCGCCGTGGTCACGAACGCCATGATCGCGGCAAGGCTTAAAATGACCACGCCGGCCTTACCCATCACATTTCCCGCTCCCAGAGAAAGCGGGATGGGAGAACCGGATAATTGGGCGGCGGGAACGATACCGACGGTAACGCCGACAGTCAGAATGTAAATGGCGGATACGATGAAGAACGACAGCAGCATGCCCAGCGGGATATTGCGGCCGGGATTTTCAATTTCCTCCGCAATATCGGCGATCTTTGTCAAGCCGCCGAACGAGACGAAAACAAGTCCCGCCGAAGGGATCAGCGACAGGAATCCCCGGGGCATAAAGGGCGAATAGTAATCCGGATGAGTTGAAATGAATCCGCGGGCAATATACATGAACATGATACTGATCAGGACGATCACGAGTACGATCTGAATACGCCCGGCCGTCTTGACGCTAAGAATATTCATAACCGTAAAGACAAGGCAAACGATGACGGCGATCAGCTTCACTTCCGGGCCGGTGATGTCGGGCTGCACCAAAACGGCGAAAGAACCCAGACCGATCAGCGCAAAGGCACTTTTAAAGCTCAGCGAGAACCAATTGGCAAAGCCGCCGAAGATCCCGAGCAGCGACCCCATGCTCCGGTCAATAAAAAAGTAGGTGCCGCCGGATTTCGGCATGGCCGTCGCCAATTCGGATTTTGCCAGCATGGTGGGAAAAATCAGAACCGCAGCCAGGAGATAGGCCAGAATGACGGCAGGGCCTGATTGTGCGAACACAAGACCCGGCAAAACAAAGATCCCGGAACTGATCATCGCCCCTGCCGATACGGCAAAAACATCAAGAAGTTTTAATTGTTTTTTTACCGGCATACCACCCCTTACACTTGGATCTGATTCCCCCGGACCGCTTGCGTCCGGGCTGCGGGATCAGGCGTTCATTGACCGGCGGGATGTCCGTTCTCTACGGTATCCACCGATTTCTGAAGTTCGTTCAGCTGGCGGGAGAGATTGTTGATCCGGAATTCGATGGAATTCAGGATCCAGAATTGGAAATGGTCCACTTTGGACTGACGGTTGATCATCCAGATGATCTTGATGGAGACCAAAAGAATGCCGATCTCGATCGAAAATAACGGCGGTAAAGGAATACTGTCCCAGCCAAGCGTGTGGCGCGCAATATCAAAGGCGAACAACAGGACGATCAGAACAATAAAAACCCAGTTGACCAGTTTGTCCCGTTTTATATCGCTGGTACCTCCGATCTGACCCATCAATTGCCTGATGCGTTCACGTTCTTCCCGGTATACCTTCAGTTGCGCTTCCAGCTCCTCAACATTGTGAGTGTCCGTATCCATTCTCATTATTCCTTTCGTAGTGATAATGTAAGCATTTCACCGACATATAAAAAAGTAAAAAATCAGCCCTTCCCCTGAAAGGTTTTGTCGGTTCTCTCGTTGCATGTCCGCCTTATTTGATCAACTATTTTTCGTTTTCGCCCGCCGTCCCGTGTTTTTTCTCGCCGGCCCTGTTCCTGAAATAGAGAAAAACATCTACGGAAACCATCAGAAAATTCAGTCCGTACAAAAAGATCACCAGGTCGTAATTGAACACGACCTTGTGCAACATTCCCGCGACATAGCCGCACATAACGATCAGCATGAACAGCAGGCTTTTCCCTTTGGTGGAACGCGAGACCCAGGACCGGTAGATCGAAAAAGGCCAGGCGGCCCCGAAACAGATCAACATGACAATCTCAAAATAGCTCATTAGTCACCATGATAATAGAGGTCTTTTACGGGTGTTTCGTCCACCCAGACTTCGCGTTCAACCCGGATCCAGCCGCAGAGGCCCAGTGAGGTCCGGATAAGATAGTAGCGGTATTCCGGTTTAAATTCCGCCGCCAGCACCGTTAGGGCTTCTCCCCGGTGCACTTCGGTGAGGATCTTTTTCATTTTTCTGCTTTCAAAGACCGGAAAATCGCGCGTTGCCTGGCTTTCCAGATCCACGGCATAGAAAGGCTGCGGCATTTCCCTGACCTTTCCCCGGTCGATCCGGAATTTCCGGCTGCGCGTGAACATTTGATTTGTCGAGCCGCGCGCAATGACAATGCCGTCCCCGGAAAAGGTCAGATGGTCCGCATGCAGGATAAAGGCGGGGTTCCGGAATTCGCCCTCGAGAAAGAAGAGATATTGGGAGTCGCCGCTTTCGCCCATGCTGAACAGGATCGAATACAGATCGCCCGAGGCGGCGTCCGGAACGTATTCCATCACCTTGATGAATCCCGTCGTATCGCCCTGAGCGTGATAGAAGGGATCGTCATAGGTCAATTTGTCGCAGGTGGTATTGAAAACGACCGCATTGCCGCTGTAGCCTACGGTCATCCAGGGATAGGGCGCAAGCGAAATGAGGCCCCCGGCGAAAAGCAAGCCGGTTCCGGCGAGAAGAAGGACCGCAAGTCGTTTTTTCATGTGTCTATCCTTTCATTCCCGGTTTTCCCAGAAGCCGGAACATATTCTGTTTGTAGGCTTCCACGCCGGGCTGGTCAAAGGGATTGATATCCAGCATATATCCCGAGATCGCGACGGCGACCTCAAAGAACACGCACAGTTTGCCGAGGTTTTCCTCGTCAAGATAATCCAAATGGATCACGGAGGTCGGTACGCCACCGTCTTCATGCGCCGCCTGCGTACCCTTGAAGGCCTTATAGTTCACCTCGCTCAGCATGCGGCCGGAAAGATAGTTCAGTCCGTCAAAGTCATCGGCTTCTTTGGGAATGCGCAGATCCTCCAGATAGTGATCCACGACCAGATAGGTCTCAAAAACATTGCGGACCCCGTCCTGGATCCACTGTCCCATGCTGTGCAGGTCGGTCGTCAGATCGACGCTCGCGGGGAAAAGCCCCTTTCCTTCCTTTCCCTCGCTTTCTCCAAAAAGCTGTTTCCACCACTCGGACAAGTAATGCAGGCGGGGTTCGAAGGACGCAAGGATCTCGATCGCTTTTCCGTTCCGGTAGAACAGGTTCCGGACAGCCGCATAGTTCAGGGCGGGATTCTGATCGTCGACCGACAAGGCGGTCTTAAGCCCCGAGACCGAGCCGCGGATGATCGGGTCCAGATCGGCGCCGGCAGCCAGGATCGGAAGGAGTCCGGCGGCTGTCAGGACCGAGAAACGGCCGCCCACATCATCCGGAATGACAAAGGAACGGTATCCTTTCCGCCCGGCAAGGTCACGCAGCGCTCCGTTCCGGGCGTCGGTGGTGGCAATGATGCGCCGGGCTGCGTCCTGTCCGTATTTTTTTTCAGCCAGTTCCCGGAGGATCCGGAAAGCCAGGCCGGGTTCTGTCGTCGTACCCGATTTCGAGATCACATTGATGTAGAAATCGCGCCCCTCAAGTTCGTTCAGCAGGTCCTTCATCCCCAGCGGCGAGAGATGATGTCCGATGAATCGGACGGGATGCCGGTCCCCGTACAAGGCATGGATGAAGGCTTTGGCGCCCAGATACGAACCGCCGATGCCGATGCAGACCAGCAGATCGCCGGATTCCTGAATTTCCTTTGCGGTGCCTTG
>JAFGVT010000038.1 GCA_016937825.1 Fidelibacterota bacterium
GCTGGGATACAGGGTGTAATCACCGTTCGCACCGTTGCTGTTCCAGACGCAGACCAACACTGTATTGATATTGATCGAATCCAGATAAGCCATGCCGTCCGCGATATTGTGGTCGGAGAACATGATCCGGATGTCCAAGTTCGTGATCTTGGCGGCCCTCAGTTCAACCGGAACCCCGGCAAATAAAGAACTGATGCATACTGTGAATATCGTGATCAATACTCTCTTTTTCATTTATTGTCCTTATAAAACGGTGCGATACTATTTGCGGTTCTGTTCCCTTCCTTGCGTAAACCTTCATAGAAGAAAAAGACCTCGCCGTCATAGCCGTGCTCACGGTTCATTCTGATGGTTGCATCCAGAAATTCATTATCCATGACATAGGAACCGACATTTAAAAGAACGCCGGGCAGGATGGGGGTATCATAGGCTTTAAGCTCTTTTTTGATCCGATCCAGCGCCGTCAGGGTGTTCTCGTATGCTTCACGATTGTATCGGTATACCTGCGGGATCACCGCATCGGCATAACCGCCTTCGATCCAGGCCGGCCAGTCCTGAAGATATTCATCGTAACACCAGGGATAGACCGAGGGCGCCCAGGTGACCAGAACACCGGGATCTGCCGCTTTAACGTCATCGTATAGACGTTTTGCAAAGGCATTCAGTTTGTCGCCGCGCCATTTTTGCCATTCCTTATCGCGATGATCTCCGGGAGGCAATGCCCCGTCATGCTCGCTTTTGTACAAGTCAACGGTAAAGTCGGAATATCCCCCGTGGATAGGCTGGGCAGGCAAACGGTCGTCGCCCTGCACACCGTCGACATCATAGTTTTCCACGACTTCCAGAACCAGCGAAATGATAAAATCCTGGACCTCGGGCATGTAGCCGTTCATCCATTCGAAGCCGTTCTTGGTCAGCAAATTCCCCTCGGCATCCTTTGCCGCCCATTCGGGTTTTTTCTCAAGGAGGGCACCGCCGTTCTTTTTGTACGACGCCGCAAATCCGTATTCAAACCAGGCGACGACCAGCAAACCGTTCGCATGGGCGGCATCGATCAGCTCCTTCAGCGGATCGCGCCCGGCGAAGCGCGGGGAAATCTCCCGGTCAAACATCGCCGTCATAAGCTTGCTGGGATAGAGGGTCCAGGCATCGTTCCAGACTACCGGCATGACGACATTGAAGCCCTTGTCCGCCAGGAAGGCCATCGCTTCTTCGATGGATTCACGGCTGTCGAGGACCTTGCTGTCGACATTGGTCACCCACACGCCGCGCCATTGGGAGGGATCAAACCCGCGCCGGCAGCTTGTAAGGGTTATGATTAGGGTTAAGGTTAAAATTGAGATAGTGATGAGATTTAAGATTTTGCGTTTTTTCATAATTATCCTTTAATTCTAACTGTACTGAACCGGCATGCCTGGCCGGCAAGATCTTTATTTTAAATAATCCTTAATATCAGAAAATTCAAGAGCTCGGTTTTTATCATCCAGCTCAACAACAAAAATAAATCCTTCCTGTTTTTTGCAAGCCAGCAATGCCTCGACCATTATGTGCTGATCGCTTTCGATCAGGCGCCCATTTTTGGACCATTTCTCGTAATGGGTCATACAACCGAGAGAAGGGGTGAGGGGATAGTAAGGACTGCACTCATAGAGCTCCGGAAGAAGGGTCGATCCGTGAATAATGATCTCGGAGCGGCCGGCCTGTCCGGCATACCAAGCCTCATATATAGGAAAATAATTCACCCAAGTATCCGGCAGTAACGACTGATAATCATTAAGTTCTCTTATTGAAACATCGTACTCGAACGGCAGTCCCGCGATAATGGTACGGCTTGGTCCGATAAATACGTTTTCTGATGTGCCGGTGCCGAGGAGGGTATAAATCCCCTGAGGCGTATTGCCGTGGGTGATCGTTCCGGGCAGGTTGGAGACCGCACGGCCAAGGATGCGGGTATGCAGGATGTTCCCCTTTTCATCCCGGGCCCAATCTCCCGTTTCGTTCCGTAAAAGTGCGATGCCGGGATAGTCCCTGTTTTGCCGCAGGAAGACATAGATGAGCGGCACGCCGGCCGGACCGGACTGCAAAAGATCACTTAAGGGGGGCGTTTGCGGCTTGGACCTCATTGACTGCTGAAGAACGAGCAGAACGGGGTCATTTTCACGTTCATCCTGACTGAAATTCTCTTTTAGGGCGCTTTCGATATACGCTTTCAGACTGTCGCAAGGCTCCGCGCCCAAAAGGTAATACGCCGCCATGGCGAAAAGTTTGGGTCCGGAAGCTGTGTTTAGGAAATCACGGGCTTCATCAACAAAGGCCCCGGGATAAAGGGCGTAGACGGCTTCCCAGAAGGAGCGGCGGGCATGAAGCGAAAGTCCGCTCCCAAGATCGTGGATCTTTTTCAGGCGTTCTATCATGTCGTCGGAACGGTACTGAGCGATCTCCATGGCCCAGCAGGCGCCCTGAAAGGAATCCTCATTCAGAGGCAGCTGTGTTCCGGGAAGAATGATCTCATCAACGAGTCCCTTGTAATAGGACATTTGCTTGATCTCCGTTTTGTTGGAACAGGAAAAGGTAAAGATCAAGGCTAAGGTTAAGGCTAAGGTTGAGATTACTCCCCTGAGATTTAGCGTGGGAGAGGCAGAGGCTCGCAGAAAAGAGTCCCCTCCGTTCCTGACATGTGTCCTTCTATTTTCCATTCGCTATTTCCCGGTAAAGGGTTTCCGCGATCAGCATGTGCGCATGGTCGCGGGGGTGCACATGATCTTCGGACCAGTAAGAAGGGTCCCGGTCCTGAAGCGCGAGCTGAAAGCGCCGGTGAAAGTCGATAAAAGGAAATCCCGAGCGTTCCGACAAATCACCCATGATCGCGGCGTAGCGTTCGGTCGCCTTGCATATCGGCAAGGATGTGTCCGTATGAATGTAAAAGGGGGAGAGGAGGAGAACATGTCCGATCCCCGCATCCCGCGAGCGCGACAGGATCGTGTTCAGATTTTCGCGGAATTCCCCATAGATGTGTTCCGCCGGCCGCTGGGACCCGATGAGTTTGGCCGCATCGTTGATCCCGATCATGATGAAAAGCCAGTCAGGTCGTTCATTCAGAACATCCCGCTCCCAGCGAAGCTCAAGTCCTTTTAAAGTATTGCCCGAAATTCCCGCATTCACGAAACGAAGTTCCAGGGCGGGATGGCGGGCCATGATCATGTTTCTGAAGAAATTCACAAAGCCTCCGCCGTAGGGCGGAAGCTGATCGGTCCTGCCCGCATCGGTGATACTGTCGCCGATAAATAGCAAGGTCTGACCTTGTTTAAAGGGAATCGTCATGCTCACTCCAAAAAAATATATCAGAAATATATTGTATTCAAATCCCAAACACAATAAATTAGTTAGTAAGTTGTTAGAACAAACTAATTGATTTCAGGATGGGTGGTGGGTAAACTCCAACGATACATTGCAGCTATCTGCATGCTTGTTGTGATAAGTCTGACAAGCCTGAACGCTCAAAGCGGAAAAATCTCCGGACGGGTGATCGATGCCGCCACAAAGGAAGTGCTTGCCGGCGCCAATATTATCCTGAAGGACCTTTCCATGGGAGCCGCCAGCGACCCCGACGGGAACTACGTGATCCTGAACGTGCCGCCCGGTACCTACGCCCTGCGTTTTAGCTATATCGGTTACAAAACCTACACCATCGGCAACATTGAGGTCCAGATCGACCGCAACACGCGCATGGACGTACAAATGCAGGTGGAGGCCTACGCGGGGGAGGAAGTGCTGGTCACGGCGGAACGTCCGATCGTGGAACCCAATAAAACGACCTCGTCGACCTATTTTGAAGACAAGGACATTTCTTCCATGCCCGTGGACGGCGTCAGGGATGTAATGCAGATGACGGCGGGTGTTCAGCGGAACGCGGACGGTTCGATCAGCATCCGCGGCGGCAGCGGCTACGATGTCAGTTATTCGGTCAACGGCATGAAAGCCATGACCACCAATACGGGCGCCACCGCCTACGGCGGCAGCGGGATGACCGAAAAATCGGAATCCTCCTGGAAGATGGAGATGAATCCCCTTGCCATCGCTCAGATGGAAGTGATCACCGGCGGATTCAACGCCGAATACGGTAACGCGCAATCCGGCCTGGTCAACGTGGTCACCAAGGAAGGCGGTTCGAGGTTCTCCGGTGGATTCCGCTTCGAATACCGTCCGCCGGGACAATATCACTGGGGAGACTACCTGTATTCCAAAGATCAGCCCGAATGGCAGCA
>JAFGVT010000007.1 GCA_016937825.1 Fidelibacterota bacterium
CCGAGGTCAATGAAAAGGTCGTACACCGCATTGGTCACTTCATCGATCCTGCGGTCCTTCCGGTCGATCTTATTGATGACCAGGATAACCGGAAGGGAGCGTTCCAGGGATTTTTTCAGGACAAAACGGGTTTGCGGCAGCGGTCCCTCGGAGGCGTCAACGAGAAGCAGGACGCCGTCGATCATGTTCAGACTGCGTTCGACCTCGCCGCCGAAGTCCGCATGTCCCGGGGTGTCAACGATATTGATCTTGGTGTCATGGTATTGGATCGCGGTGTTCTTGGCCGAGATCGTGATGCCTCGTTCACGCTCCAGATCCATGGTATCCATGATACGAGTGCCCATATCCTGATTCATGCGGAAGGTCCCGCTCTGCCGGAGCATACCGTCGATCAGTGTGGTTTTCCCATGGTCCACATGGGCAATGATCGCAATATTCCGTATCGTATTCTTTTTCACGTTCATCCTTTCAGATATCGGGGGAATATAGAGGGTTTATTCCTAAAGTGTGAGGAAAATAATTATTAATTCTAAGCCGGAAAACAGCCGGTTCCGGCCTGTGGTCCGAGAGCCGGCCAAATGTCCGGCCTGCGGATTGTGCCGATCCATGCACGGCGGGAAATATTTTGTGAGGTCAGGATAAAAGAAAAGACAGGAAAAATCCGCCGGGGATCATGCCGGTTTCCGATTTGTACAATGAGAGCGGGTGAAGGGAATCGAACCCTCGTATTTAGCTTGGGAAGCTAATGTTCTGCCATTGAACTACACCCGCCAGAAATATCAATGATACCGTTTTTTTACAAATTTCCGGATCTTGTCGTAAGCCTGTTCAAGCAAGGCTTCGTTTGGCAGAAAAACGATCCGAAGATGTTTCGTCCCCGGTTTCTGCCCGAATCCGCTGCCATGAACCGTAACGACGCCCGTTTCGCGGATCAGGTCCTTGACGAAATCCTCGTCCCTGTCGGGAATGTTCAGGGTGGGGAAGGCATAGAATGCGCCCCGCGGGACCTTGCAGTCGAATTCTTCCATGTCATTCAGCATGGACACCGTAATATCGCGGCGAAGGGTCAGCGCATCCAGCATGCTCCCGATATGGTCCTGGGGGCCTTCGAGGGCCGCTTTGACCGCATACTGAACCGGATGGTTCGCGCTTAGCCGCGCGCGTGCCATTTTGTTGACCCCTTCGATATAATCCTTCATCAATTCCTCCGGTCCGCTGAAAATTGCCCAGCCGATCCGGAAACCGGGAACGATATAGGATTTGGACAATCCGTTGAAGGTCACAACAGGGATATCATCGCAGAGACTTGCCATGGAGGTGTAGCTGACATTGTCAAACAATAATTTATCATAGATCTCGTCACTGAAAACAACAAGATCGTATTTACGCGCCAATTCGATGATCTCCAGCAGCGTTTCTTTGGGGTAGACGGCCCCGGTGGGGTTGTTCGGATTGATCACCACGATCGCGCGGGTCCTGGCGTTGATCCGGCTTTCGATATCGGCGACATCGAGGTTCCAGTTGTCGTCCTCATTCAGGAAATAGGGATTGACCTCGGCGTTGATCTTGGCAAGAATGGACGCATACAGGGGGTATCCGGGTTGGGGAAGCAGGACGTTCTCACCGGGTTCGAGCAAGCCGGTCAGGCATAGTTCGATGGCCTCGCTGGCACCGTTCGTGATAATGATATCCCGGATGTCCCTGATGCCGTTACGTTCCGCCTGCCGCCGGACGGCCGTGCGCGCTTCCTCCGTTCCGGGAGAGGGGGAGTAGCCGTTATGATTGTCAAGCATAGCCCGGTACACCGCATCGATCATGTGCCGCGGAGGCTGAAAATCAAATATATTGGGATCGCCGATGTTCAGGAAGAACATTTCCATGCCGGTCGCTTTAACCTTATTGGCGAGCCCCACGACCTCGCGGATCGCATAGCGGATATTTTCAACACGGGAAGCAGGGATGATCTTATGCATGTCTGTCCTCAAAATTTAAGGCTAAATTTAATGAAACAAATCACCCGATGTCAAGGTAAATGCAAAATAGCTTTCGGGGAGATCATGAAACAAGGGATCCAATGAAAAACAAGGAAAATAAAAATACCCTGCCGGTGGGGCAGGGCTGTGAGCGAGAGACGAGATTTGAACTCGCGACAACCACGTTGGCAACGTGGGGCTCTACCACTGAGCTACTCTCGCATGATAAAAAGCCAAAAATAATAAAGCGAAAAAACCTGATATGCAATAAAAAAATGTGTTAAATGGTTGTTTTTTTATCTAATATATCTCGATAAATGAAAGGATTCTCATGAAGCGGATTTTCATCATAGTTTGTCTGCTGCTGGCCGGATTGCTGAACGGTCAGGATAACGCCGTGGTGAGGGTGCGGAATATCCCCGACATTCAGGCTGATCCGGGCAGCTCTCACGAACTGGCGCTGACCTTTGCGATCTCGGACGGGTGGCACATTAACAGCGCCGGCCCCGTCGATGACTATTCGATCCCGACGAAGATCACGCTGTCGGCGGCTGAAGGGATCCGTATTTCGGGCGTACGCTATCCCGGGGGAGAGATAAAGTCCCTTTCCTGGGGCGGAGACCTGTCCCTGTACGAAGGAGAGATCACAATACCTGTCGTAATTTCCGTTGACCCGTCCCTCTCCGAAGGAGAAAGAAGACTTGATTTCAAGCTCTCGTATCAGGCATGCAACGATATCACCTGCCTGCCTCCCAGAACCCTGTCGTTTTCCGCCCGGCTCGTAGTCCTCCCCGAAAGCGGGGCAGAGCAGGCGGCGCCGGAAGTCCCTTCAGACAACCTTTCTCAGACAGAACAGGAAACCGAGCCTGCCCCCGATCTTGTTGAAAATGAGAAGCAGGAAACCACGCCCTTTCAGAACAAAAGCATGCTTCTGATCCTTCTGATCGTCTTTGTGATGGGACTGGCCCTGAATTTGACCCCCTGCGTGTATCCGCTGATCCCGATCACGATGAGCTATTTCATTGCGCAAAAGGACACCCGCTCCCCGGTTCTGCTTTCGATCATGTATGTGCTGGGACTGGCGGTCACCTATTCGATCATCGGAACGCTTGCGGCATTTGGCGGGAGTATGATGGGCTCGCTTCTGGCGCACCCCGCAACGCTGATCTTTTTTTCCGTCCTGATGCTCGCCTTGTCCCTGAGCATGTTCGGACTGTATGAGTTCCGCCTGCCGAACGCCCTGACCCAAGCGGGAGGAGGCAGCCGGAGCGGGGCTGCCGGTGCACTGATCATGGGCTTGACCATGGGTGTTGTGGCCGCTCCCTGCGTCGGACCTTTTATCGTCAGCCTGCTGGGTTTTGTTGCGCAGCGGGGAAGCGTTTTTATCGGATTTCTTACCTTCTTCGTGCTTGCGCTCGGACTGGGCGTTCCCTACCTTTTTCTGGGGATCTTTTCAACGAAAATTTCAAGCTTGCCCCGTTCCGGCGAATGGCTGAACGGGATCCGCATCTTTTTCGGACTTGCCCTGGTCGGAATGGCGATCTATTTCATCCTTCCGCTTTTGCCCGCTCCGCTAAAAGGTCTGATCCTGCCTGTCTTTATGATCGCCGCGGCCGTATACTATGGGGTCTTTGACAGGTCGGGGATCTCGATCCCCTGGTTTTCAAGACTGAAGGTCGTTCTGTCGATGATCGTTCTTGCCGCGGGAATCCTGATGCTGAAGCCCGTATCCGTGAACAGCTCAGCCCTTAATTGGGACACCTATTCTCCCGAAAGGATCACAGCCGCAGCCGCGGAAAACAAACCCGTGATGATCGACTTTTATGCCGACTGGTGCAATCCCTGTAAAGAATTGGAACATATTACCTTCACCGATCCCCGGGTGCGGAAGCTGCTGGGCGATGTTGTTCTTCTGAAAGTCGATGTGACCCTGTCCACCGCAAGCTCGCAATCGATCATGGACCGCTACGGGATCGTGGGTGTCCCGACGATCGTCTTCCTTGACGATACGGGGGCGGAACGCCGGGACCTGAGGCTGAACGGATTTGAAAAGCCGGCGGCGTTTGCAGCGCGCCTGGAAAGCATCCTTTTAAAATAAGCCGCCGCCTCCGGAAAGTCGGCAATTAAACATTTGATTCTTATTTGTTTTATCGATAAATTAAAAACTTATGTTAAGATTGCACTATCATAACGAAAAACTGCGATGGATCTTCCAGCGGGTTACCGGACTTCAGTTGCTGCTCTGTGCCGGCATTCATATCTGGGTGTTCTTTTTTATTCTTGAAAGACCGCTGAGTTACGGAACGATCCATGCGGTTCTTTCCCATCCCGTCTGGCTGGTCTTTTATTCCGTCTTCCTGTTTTTGGGGATATATCACGGACTTAGCGGATTATGGACGGTCCTGACGGACCGCAACCCCTCCAATACGGTGAAGCGTACCTTGAAGATCATCCTGATCTCGCTGGGGGCGATCTTCATGGTTCTCGGCGAATGGAACCTGATCATGTTGAGCGTATGATGAAAAAGAACAATGTACTGAACCATTACAGAATGAATCTCCAATTGGGGATGTTCGCGTTCATCATGCACCGGATAACAGGTGTTATGCTCCTGCTGTGCGGGGTCTTTTATCTTGTCTCCCTGAGCGTCATCCATTTCGGGACCGAAGCCTTTGACGCGATGCTGCTCATCTACGATCTCCCGGTCTTCCATGCTATCGGCTCGGTCTTTGTGATCGCCCTGTTTTGGCATGCCTTGAACGGTCTCAGGATCCTCATCATCGACACCCTGAATGCGGTCTACATGCAAAGAGCGCTTACGATCATTGTGATCGTGCTCTTTGCCGCGGGGACCCTCTTTTATCTTATGCATATTTTTCCCGGATGGATCAGGCTATGAGAGAATACGACGTGATCATTGTCGGCGCAGGAATGGCCGGACTTCGGGCTGCTGTCGGAACGGTAAAACGCGGCCTGAAAGTCGCAGTGATCACCAAAGTGCATCCCTTGCGTTCCCACAGTGTTGCCGCCTCCGGGGGCATCAATGCGGTCCTGCCGCAAAACGGGGAGGCGCATCAGCCCTCCGATTCCATAGAGCAGCATTACCGGGACACCCTTGAGTGTGGCTATAACTTGTCCGAACCGGAAGCCGTGGAGATCCTGGTTTCCCGTGCTCCGGGGATGATCCGGGAAATGGAACGCTGGGGCTGCCTGTTCTCGCGGGAAAAGGACGATCGCATCGCCGTTCGAAACATGGGAGGCGCGACATTTCCCCGGACCGTTTACGCCTCGGATAAAACGGGTCATGCGATGATGAACACCCTCTACGAGCAATGCGTCCGCCTGAGACAGAACAAACCCGATCAGCTGCGCTTTTTTGAAGAATGGTTCGTCACGAAACTGCTGGTTCTGAACAATACGGTTGCAGGGGTCGTTGCGCTTGAGATCGCTACCGGCAAAATGGAAATATTCAGCGCCAAAAGCGTCATCTGGGCAACGGGAGGAAGCGGCAGGATTTACGGAAGCACATCGAACCCGCTGACCAATTCCGGCTGGGGGCTTGCGGTTCCGCTCTATGCCGGCGCTGCCCTGATGGACATTGAATTCGTTCAATTCCACCCGACACAGTTGTCGGGCACCCACATCCTAATCACCGAAGCCGCAAGGGGAGAGGGGGCGGTGCTGCTGAATCTCAAGGGAGAGCGGTTCCTGGGGTCGTACGAAGATTCAAAACGGAACATGGAATTATCTTCACGGGATATCGTCAGCCGGAACATTCGCAGGGAGATCCTTGCCGGAAGGGGTGTCAATGCCACCTGCGTTCATCTCGACATGCAGGGCATTGGATCCCGGAACATTAAGAAACGCCTTCCGGGAGTCCGGGAACTGTGCAAAACCTATGCCAATCTCGATCCGGTACGGCAGCTGATCCCCGTAACCCCGGGGCAACACTACACCATCGGCGGCATCCATACGAATGAAAAGGCGGAAACGGGAATTAACGGATTTTTTGCTGCGGGGGAGTGCGCCTGCGCGGGAATTCACGGCGCCAACAGAATGGGGGGCAATTCCCTGCTCGAGACCCTTGTGTTCGGCGAGATCGCCTCATCGGGAGTTGCAGAATATATTTCGCAAAAACATGGCCGGATCCCGAACAAGCAGTACTTTGAAAATGCCTTTGAGGATGAAAAGAACAAGATCTGTGCGTTATTGGAACGCAACGGCAAGACAAGGCCTGCGGAGATACGGGACAGGATGCAGGCCGCGATGGATGAATTCGCAGGAATTTACCGGGACGGAATGGGGCTTGTCGAAGCCGGCAAGATCATAAAGGAACTGAAGAACACCTACCGGGATGATCTGGGCGTGGACGGAAAAGAGCTGAGGGTAAATTACGGACTGATCGATGCGATCGAGCTCAGGGGCAGCCTGGATATCGCGGACATTATCATTCAGGCGGCATTAAAAAGGAATGAGAGTATCGGCGTTCATTTCAGGAATGATTTCCCCAGCCGGAAAAGCCGTCCGCGGCATTCCCTTGTCCGCCTGCAAAAAGGAAAGATCAGGATCCACTATCTGCCGGTCAGGGATAAGAAAAACCTGTTTGATCTGCTTCCGTCGGTGTGGAAGACAAAGAAATGAAAGAAAAATACTACAAGATAGCCGTGTTTCGTTTTGATCCGCTCAAGGACACCGCTCACCGTTTTGACCATTATACGGTCCCGGCATCGAAGGCAAACACCGTTCTGGACGCCTTGATCTACATCCGTGACTACATCGACGGAACGCTTGCTTTCCGCGCATCCTGCCGCCAGGGACGCTGCGGATCCTGCGCCATGCATATCAACGGACGTTACGGGCTGGCCTGCGAGGTCCGCCTTGTTCCGGGACAAAACAGGGTCCGGCCGCTGGGTCAAATGCCGATCATTAAAGACCTTATGGTCGATATGGAACGGTTCTGGGAAAAATATGAAGCGATCAAACCCTATCTTGTGCGCAGATCAAACGAGGCGGCGCAGACCTACGCCAACCGGCGAAAAATCGAGAAGACCGTCGATTGTATTCTCTGCGGAGCCTGTTTTTCGGCCTGCATGATGACAGGAATGAATTCAGGATTTCACGGTCCTGCGGCCTTTGTGGTCATGAACCGTTTTTTGCTTGATGAGCGTGACGCTCTCAGAGACCAGCGGCTGGAGATCGTAAAAGGGGAGAACGGCGTGTTCCGCTGCCACAGCATGTACAATTGCAACGAAGCCTGTCCGAAAAATATCAAACCGGCCGAAAATATATTGGAAATAAAGAAGAATATCGATTAAATTTGCCTGATGACAAAATAATCATTGAAGGAGTTGCTCTTGGAAAAATCCATCAGTCGCCGGATCGCGGAGTTCGCAGTAAACTTGAACTATGAGGATCTGCCGGAAAGCGTTGTTTTTGAAGTAAAACGGTATCTCTATGATTCGATCGGATGCGCTTTGGGCAGCATGCATACCAAAGATGTAACTATCATGAAAGATATTTATTCGGATATGGGCGGAAAGGAAGAAGCGACGGTTTTCGGGTTCGGGCTTAAGCTGCCCGCCGTCAACGCCGGTTTGCTGAATGCGCTGATGATCCGGTCGCTGGACTTCAATGATATCTATTGGAAAGAAGATCCCTCGCACCCTTCCGATATCATTCCGGCCGCTTTGGCAATGGCGGAACGCGTTAACGCCTCGATGAAGGAGGTGATCGTCGCCATTGTGCTGGCCTACGAGTTTGAACAGCGGATGTGTGAATTCGCAAAACCCGGCGTCCGGGAGCGGAAATGGCATCATGCGACCCTGACCCAGTTCGTATCGCCGATCGTCGCCGGTAAGATATTGGGACTGAGCGTTGATCAGATGGTGAACGCCATCGGGATCAGCGCCTGTCACAATCACACCATCGGATGCCCGACCGCGGGAAAACTGACCATGATGAAGAACACCGTCGATCCGATGTCGACGCAGGCGGGGATCCTGGCCGCATTGATGGCGGAGAAGGGATATTCAGGCACCGAGGCGATCTTCGAAGGCAAGGAAGGCCTTATGGATGTTTTCGGTCCCGACTGGGATATTAATGCGCTGATCGGAGATCTTGGAAAAAAATTCAAGATCCTTGAATGTTCCATGAAAGCATTCCCGACCGAAGCGTTGACCCATACCCATATTTCAGCCACGATCAAGATCATCAGCGAACAGGATATCCACTACCGGGATATTGAATCCGTTACGATCACAACGATCGCAAGAGCCTGTGATATTCTTTTTGATCCCCACAAATACCGTCCGAATTCCCGGGAAACCGCCGACCACAGCCTGCCGTATTGCGTTGCATGCGCCCTGGTCGACCGGCAGGTGACGACGCGCAGCTTCGACGATGAAAAGATCAAGGACCCCCGTATCTGGGAGGTGATCGATAAGATCCACGGAGTGGCCTCGCAGGAATTCGAAAAGATGTTTCCCGCGAAACAGCCCTCAAAGGTGTCGATCCTGTTAAAGAACGGCAAAGAATATTCCATGTACCTTGAATATCCTAAGGGTGATCCCCGTGAACCGATGACCCAGGCGGACCTTGATGCAAAGGTACAGGCTTTATGCGGCGACAACTATGAGATCGAGACGCTGAAAAAGA
>JAFGVT010000188.1 GCA_016937825.1 Fidelibacterota bacterium
GAGGAAATTCAGATAAATGATGCGGTCGGGGTACATCATCGCGAAGCCGAGCAGGATCCCGTAGATCGCGCCCGAGGCCCCGATGATCGGGATCGTCGAAGCGGGTTGGATCACGGCGGAGAGTATCCCGGCCCCGATCCCGCTGATGAAGTAGAATTTTAGAAAGAATTTCGTTCCCCACTGGCGCTCAAGTTCGGTTCCGAACATCCACAAAGCGAACATGTTGAAGAACAGATGCATGAATCCGCCGTGAAGGAACATATAGGTCAGGGGCTGCCAGAGAAAGAAGCTTTTCAGGAACAGCTCGGGAACGAGGCCGCCGTAGACGATCATATAGCGGTTCAGCTGGGGAAGCAGCAGGCCGATCAGGAAAATGGCGGCGTTGCCGATAAGCAGGAAACGAATGCCGGGCGTGAGCTGCCGGCGTAATTGAAAACGATAATAATTCATAAGACCTTTCTCAGTATGTCTACGGATCTCAGGGTTCTGCAGGAATCGAATCTCGCCGCAAGCGCATTCCACAGGATCCGGTTTATCAGGGTGCCGGTTTCCGGGGCGGCGGCAAGATCGGGGAGTTGTTCCGGAATGCCTGCCGACAACACCTGAAGTAACGACACAAGGGGTGCTTCAAGTTCCCAGGGAGCGGAAGTTTCGCTCCGGCAGTCCCCGCAGTGAAGGCGGCCGGAACGGGGAAGGAAAGATCCCCCTGTCAGGGGCGCCCCGCATTGATGGCAAACGCCGGTGTCAAAGGCCTGGCCTTCGATCTCCATGAAGCGCAGAAGGAAATGCCAGTGCGCCATTTTCGGCGGCACGCCGCTTTCGATGGCGTTCAGTACCTCGTGGATCAGGTTGAATAATGGAATGTTTTGCTGTTCCTCGAGTTCTTTGTACAATATCTCAAGAATGACCGATCCGTAGAGGATGGCTTCGGGATTCTGCTTCAGGCGCGTATATGGACAGAGGTACTCGGCATTGGCCAGGAACTGGTAGGGCCGGTCCTTTTTTTCATTGAAATGGACATTCAGGAGAGAGAAGGGTTCGATCAATCCTTTGAAGGGACTTTTTGCGGAGCGCACGCCCTTGGCTATCAGGATCATTTTTCCGTAATCCCGTGAAAAACAATGGACGTTCGCGGAAGACTCCCCGCTTGGATTGATCTTCAGGACGAATGCGTGTGTATTTTGCAGCATAGTATTTTAAAAATAAGCCCTGGTCGTGACACAAACGGCAGGATCAATAGGCCTTTGCGATGATGACTTGCCGGGAGGTCTTTCTTCCGGTATAAAAACAGGTGCCTTCAGAGCCATCCTGCCCGAAAGGAATGCAGCGGATCGTTGCTTTGGTCTCTTCCTGGATCGTCCGTTCGTCATCGCCGCTTCCGTCCCAGTATGCCCGGGCAAACCCGCCGTCGGCCGTTGCGGCCTTCAGTTCGTCATAGCTTGAAATATCCTGCGTATTATCGTCACGGAAAGCAAGGCGGTTCCTGTACATGCTGTCCTGAATGGTGTCGAGCAAGCCGCCGACGGATTCCAGGAAGGACTCCCGGGACTGCAGGGTTTTTTCGCCGGTATCCCGGCGTACGACGACAAGCTTGTCGTTTGCGACATCCCGAGGGCCGGCTTCCACGCGCAGGGGGACGCCCTTCATTTCCCAGTCGTTGAATTTGTACCCGGGTGAAAGGGTTTCCCGCGTGTCGACGTGGAAACGCACGTTCAGGGATCCCAGCGAGCGGGTGATCTTATCGACATAGTCCGTCACCGCGGACTTGGTGGCCTCATCGCGGTAGATGGGCACGATCACGACCTGGTAGGGGGCGAGTTTCGGAGGGAGGATAAGTCCCTTGTCATCGCCGTGGGCCATGATCAGGGCGCCGACCAGGCGGGTGCTGACGCCCCAGCTGGAAGCGTAAACATATTCGGTTTCGTTCTTTTCATTCTGGAACATGACGTCAAAGGCTTTGGCGAAATTTTGTCCGAGATAATGGCTTGTTCCGGACTGCAGGGCGCGCTTGTCGCCCATCATGGCTTCGATGGTATAGGTGTCAACGGCGCCGGCGAACTTTTCATTTTCGGTCTTTTTCCCGACGATGACCGGAACGGCCATATAATTTTCGGCGAAGGTCCGGTAAACGTCGATCATTTTCAGGGCTTCTTCCACCGCTTCGTCTCCGGTCGCGTGGGCGGTGTGACCTTCCTGCCAGAGAAATTCCGTGGTTCTCAGGAACATCCGGGTCCGCATTTCCCAGCGGACGACGTTTGCCCACTGGTTGATCAGGATCGGAAGATCGCGATACGAGTTGATCCATTTTTTATACATCGACCAGATGATCGTTTCGGACGTGGGCCGGATCACCAGCGGTTCCTCAAGCTTTTTCCCTCCGCCGTGCGTTACGACGGCAAGTTCGGGAGCGAACCCTTCCACATGGTCGGCCTCTTTCTTTAAAAAACTTTCCGGAATGAGCATGGGGAAATAAGCATTGACATGTCCGGTATCCTTGAACATCCGGTCAAGTACGGACTGGATGTTCTCCCAGATCGCATACCCGTAGGGGCGAATGACCATACATCCTTTCACCGGGGAATAATCCGCCAGTTCGGCTTTCTGTACGACATCGGTGTACCATTTTGCATAATCCTGCGATTGGGGGGTAACGCCTTTACTCATGTGTGTCCTTTCGTATACGAGGGCTCTGGGTTCACGCTTCGGGTCAACGCGTGAATTTAGAGGGAAAAAGCGTAAATTGCAAGGCTTATGGAATAAGGAATTCGCACAGGCGGACCCCTTGCGCGCCTCCTTCGGCCGCGGAATGCAGGTCCTTTAATTGCAAATGAAAATGCCGGATTGGCGTGATAATTGTGGAAAAAAGATAAAAAATCAATTGAATTGTTTCAAAAATTTGTGCAAATTAAAAAGATTGATAAATCACGATACTAAACAGTTTTTGGTAATTTGAAACAAAAGGAGCGAACATGAAGTTTTTACGCCGAACCGCGAAAGACGTAAAACGTGTTGATCATCTCGAAGGGATTTTTCCGGACTGGAAAGAGAAGGAAACCTGGCTTTTTATCGGTCCCCATGACGATGATATCGTCCTCGGAGCAGGCATCACCCTGCGTTCGGCCATCGAGGCGGGCGTGGATGTGTATGCGCTCGTATCGACGGACGGAGGCATGGGATACTGCCACATGGAGCAGGAACACACCATCGGCAAGATCCGTCAGAAAGAAACGGTGGATTCCTTTAAGATCCTCGGACTGCCCGAAGACCATATTTTCTTTGCGAACATTCCCGATTGCGATACGACGTCCTATGTCGGCCGCCGGAAGGCAAAACCGGGAGAGCCCGCCATCAAAGGGTATACCGGTTTGCAGAATGCCTTTACCTATTACATCCGCAAGGTACAGCCTACCCGTATCTTCCTCCCGACAGGCGAAGACCTGCATCCCGATCACAAGATCGTCTACCAGGAAGTCCTGATCTCCATGTTCCATGCGGGCGGAAATATCTGGCCGGAACTGGGCGGCCCCGCAGCAACACCCATGGCCTATGAATTTGGTGTTTACTGCGATTTTGCCGGCGCACCCAATCTCAAGATCGAAGCCGATCCTCAGGTCTTTCAGAAAAAGCTGGACGGGATCCTGGCTTACAAATCCCAGGAACAGATCGCATCCCTGGTGGAAGGCGTAAAAGCCGGCGGTCCTCTGGAATATATCCGCGAGATCGAATTCAGGTTCTATTCGGTCAACAATTACAAGGACCTGTTCTAAATTCATGCGTAAAGGACGCAGGGAACTGCGTCCTTTTTTTTAGGAGTATTTTTGGAACCTTCAGCGTTACGACATTTTTCGCATCCCGGGGGTAAAAAAGTCCTGTATTGCGGCGATGACGATGTGGACCTGGCCGCCGTTTACCTTTCCTCGATCCTGAATGCGGAAGGATATGATCTCGATTATGTCCCTTCCCGGCTCCCTTTCCCGCCGGAACTTGATCCGGCCGCCTACGATCTGATCATTTTCAGCGATTATCCCAGGGCGCAGGTCCGGGATGAGGACATGGAAAAGATCGCTGCGCAGGTGCTTCGGGGCGCATCATTCCTGATGATCGGGGGCTGGGAGTCCTTTACCGGTCTGAACATTGAATACCGGAGGTCCCCGCTGGAAGCCCTGCTTCCGGTGTATCTTCAGGATACGGACGACCGGCGGAATGTCTCGCAGGGCATCGTCGTGCTGCCGGCGGAAAGGGGAAAGGCCCTCACGGACGGACTCGATTGGGAGCATCCCGCCCTGATCGGCGGATACAACGCCTTCAGGCCCAAAGAAGAGGCCGGGGTCCGTCTGAACGGCTACCGGCTGGTGATCTCCGCAGCGCGCGGCGTCATCAGGGTGGAACCTTCCGCGACGCCGATCCCGCTTCTGGTGACGGGGCGGGCGGGCAAGGGGAAGACAGCCGCTCTGGCGTTCGATCTTGCGCCGCACTGGATCGGAGGATTCGTGGACTGGGGAATGGAACGGAAACGCGTCGAATTCAATCAGGGGTTCATTGAGGTCGGTAATCAGTATTACCGTTTTGTTAAAAATCTGATCGCTGACATGTTCTGACATGTTGTCGAATGAAGGAGCTTTGTACGATGAAAGGAAATGCCATTGTCGCCCAAACCGGCGGGCCCACCGCGGTGATCAATTCCAGTCTGGCCGGGATCATTTCTCAGTGTCTGAAAGAAGAGAACATTGAACAGATATGGGGTTGTCATTTCGGAATGAAAGGCCTGCTGGAAGAGGATTTTATCGATCTTTCGGATGCCCCCCTCGAACGGCTGCGCCATACGCCGGGGAGTGCCCTGGGATCTTCCAGGATAAAGCTGAAAGCGGAAAATATGCCGCGCGTTCTTGAGGTGTTCAAAAAATACAACATCCGTTATTTTTTCGGTATCGGCGGCGACGATACCCAGCTGAACGTGTACGAAGTGGAAAAATACTGCCGCGAACAAGGCTATGACTTCTGCGGCATGGGCTGTCCGAAAACCGTGGACAACGATCTGCCTCTGACCGACCATACGCCCGGTTTCCCTTCGGCCGCGCGCTATACGGCCCTTTCGGTGTTCCAGGGCGGACGTTTGACCCGGGATATGCAGAAAGTGGACCAGTTCGTCATCTATCAGACGATCGGCCGCAGCGCAGGCTGGCTGGCTGCCGCGCCCTATGCGTTCAAGGACAGCGAGCAGGAACCCCCGCACATCGTTCTGATACCCGAAGTGCCGTTCAATGAAGACAAGTTCATCGCGTTCTTCGACGAATGCTATAAAAAGTACGGCCACGTTTCGATCATCTGCGGAGAAGGCGTGACGGACGAAGAAGGGAACGCGGTGTCCGCGACCCGGGTCAAGGATGATTTCGGCAACAAGGAATTCGGTGCGATGGGCGGCGTTTCAGTCGGGATGGAGATCCATAAGATCATATCCCGGGCTTTCCCGGATCTGCGCGGAGAGTTCCAGGTAACCGAATCCCTGCCGATGTGTGCGGACGACCGCACCGTTGATATCGATGTCGAAGAAGCGTTTATGCTGGGAGCCAAAGCCGCCGAACTGGCGGCGAAAGGAAGATCGGGATTGATGACGGTCATCGTCCGTGAACCCGGCCCCGACTATAAGGTCCGGATCGATACCGTTCCGCTCAGCGCCGTCGGCGGCAAGCAGAAACCGATCCCGCCGGAATATATTGCAGAGAACGGCATGAACATGACGCCCGCGTTCAAGACCTATATCGTGCCGCTCGTCGGTCCGAAGCCGGATTATGCCGACCTGGACCTCTGCCGGAAAGTAAAGAAGATCGTTTAACCCCTCAGCAAGGAAAGAGACATGAAACTACAGGATCAAAAATATGCGCAATACGCGCTTTGCAGAGAAATGCTTGAAACGGTGGACATTATCCGGAATTTCAGAACGAAGGACCTCTCCCAAGCCGTTGAATCGCTGAAAAAAACGGGAAAGCTTTTCATGACAGGGGAGGGCTCCTCCAGAATATTCCCCGCCAAACATACGATAAACCTGATCCAGAAGAACGGATTTCCCCTGACCGCCTATACGGAAGGAAGCCGCCAGGCGGCGGAGCTGAAGCTGGATGACTTTACCCTGTTCGGGGCTTCGAATTCGGGAAAGACCAAAGAGGTCATTTCCCTTTTCAGGAATAAAAAGACAGCTGCGAAATTTGCGCTTATCGCCCATCCCGATACTCCTCTCGGGGCGCTCAGCGACGATGAATACGTCCTGAACTGCGGTAAGGAAGACGCAGTGGCGGCAACAAAAAGCGTGATCGAGCAGGCGCTTTTCTACCATCAGCTGATCAAGAGCTATCTCGGGGCGTCCTGCGACAAGACCATGGCCGAGCTCGCCGACAAGTCGCGGCAGGTCCTTGAAATGGAGATCGATCCCGAATTGATCCGGATCATCGCCAACGCCCCCGTGATCTATTTTGCGGGAAGGAATGTGGGCGCGGCGGAAGAAGCGACCCTGAAGACCAATGAGATCACGCGTAAAAAATCGGCCTACCTCGAAGGGACCTATGCCGTACACGGAATTGAAGAAGTGATGAACAAGAACGAAGTCGTCATCGTGATCGATCCGTATAAAGAAGAGGAAGAGAAATTCAAAGAAGTGCTTGCGGACGGCGTAGGCATGAACGTGATCGCGATCGCAGACCATGATACGGTCTTCCCCACGATCCGGATCCCCTCGCTGCACTGCTATGACGCGTACCTGCAGCTGCAGGCCTGCTGGAATGTGCTGGTTGAAGTCGGCATCGCCTCCGGTGTCGACCTGGATCACCCGACGCGCGCCCGTAAGGTCGGGAACGAGTTTGTCGCTTAAACAATAAACAAAAAAAAGGAATAAAAGTATGAAGTATTATGCAGGTATTGATTTTGGCGGAACCGGTATCAAGGTCGGAATAATCGACGAGAAGGGAAATATCCTGATCAAAGATTCGTTCGTCACCGATCCGCGGAAAAGCGGTAATGAAATCGTTGAACATATCGCCGAGTGTACGAAAAAGGTGATCGATGATTCGAAATTGCCGCAAGAACAAATACTGGGTATCGGGATCGGTTCCCCGGGATTGCTGAACCCCGAGACGGGACAATTAAAGATCGTTACCAATATCCCGAACCTGAACGGGGTCTATTTGACAAAAGGGATCTCGGACCGTTTGAACAAACCGGCATTCCTGGACAATGATGTCAATGCCATGTCTCTCGGCGAATTCTATTACGGCAGCGGAAAAGGCAAAAAGAACGTCATTGCCTTAACCCTGGGTACCGGTGTCGGCGGCGGCATTATTTTGAACGGAGAGCTGTATCGCGGCAGCACATTTACGGCCGGTGAGATCGGACATATGTCGATCGCACGTGACGGAAAATACTGCGGCTGCGGCAACTACGGCTGCCTTGAACGTTATGTGGGAAAAGACGGCATCATAGAGCGTTTCGAGATGTACAGAAGTAAAGGCATTGAAACGTCGATCGGCGCCTATTTGGAAGACGGTAAAGTGACACCCAAAGCCATTGCCCTGGCGGCCGCGGACGGCGATAAGATCTCGGTCGAGGTATTGAAAGAAACCGGCGAGATCCTGGGTCATGCGATCGCCACCCTGGTGAACATCCTGAATCCTGAAATGATCATTATCGGCGGCGGGATATCCAATGCGGGAGAGCTGCTGATGGAACCGGTGCGGACCGGTATGTTAAAACATGCCTATACCATTCCGGCCGCGGCGGTAGAAATTGTCCGCGCTCAATTGGGCAATGACGCCGGCCTTGTCGGATCGGCCTCCCTTGCGGTCGCGAACCTGAAATAAATGTGATATAGGTCATAGAAGAGAAAGGATGTCCCCGGACATCCTTTTTTTATTTCAAATGACCGATATTTTCATTAAGATTGACTTACACAATTTTTGTTGAAAGGGAAGAAAGATGTTAAAAGATGACCGTATTAAGGCACTGGAAGTAGCGATAGCGCAAATCGACCGTCAATTCGGAAAAGGATCGGTCATGTACATGGGCGACGGCTCGCGGCCGATTCAGATCGACGCGATCTCAACGGGTTCACTCAGCCTGGATGCAGCTTTGGGCATCGGCGGTATCCCGCGCGGCAGGATCACCGAAATTTACGGACCCGAATCCTCCGGAAAGACGACCCTTGCCCTGCATTGCATCGCAGAAGCGCAAAAGCTGGACGGGAACGCCGCTTTCATCGACGCCGAACATTCCCTGGACCTCAATTATGCCAAGAACCTCGGGATCGACACCAACCGTCTGCTGGTGTCCCAGCCGGATTGCGGCGAACAGGCGCTTGAGATCACCGAAACCCTTGTCCGCAGCAATGCGATCGACATTATCGTGATCGACTCCGTCGCGGCGCTGGTGCCCCGGGCGGAGATCGAAGGAGACATGGGGGACAGCCATATGGGCTTGCAGGCCCGCCTGATGAGCCAGGCCTTGCGAAAACTGACGGGACTTGTCAGCAAATCCAATGTGGCGATCGTATTTATCAATCAGATCCGTGAAAAGATCGGCGTGATGTTCGGCAATCCCGAGACGACCACCGGAGGACGCGCGCTGAAATTCTATACGACCATCCGCATGGAAGTTCGCCGCTCCACCGCCATCAAGGACGGCAGTGACTTTACCGGTACCCGCACCCTGGTGAAGGTCGTAAAAAACAAAGTTGCACCGCCTTTTAAATCCACCGAGTTCGATATCATGTACGGCAAGGGCATCAGCTATATCGGCGATGTGCTCGATCTTGCCGCAACCTACAACATCGTTGAAAAATCCGGTTCCTGGTACAGCTATAACAAAGAAAAGATCGGACAGGGCAGGGAGAACAGCAAAGCGTTCCTCGAGGAACACAAGGATGTGCTTGAAGCGATCGCCCAGGAAGTAAAGGATGCCCTCGGGATCGGAAAAAAGAAGGATGAAACCAGCGGCTAGAACCTATGCCGGTCATCATACGCCTCTCTCAGCAGAAAAAACATCCAAACCGCTATAATTGCTTTTTGGACAACGAAGAACGGATCAGCATTACCGACGATCTGATCCTTCAGTTCAATCTGTCCCGCGGCCTTTCCCTCAGTGAAAAAGAACTTACGGAAATAAAAAGCGCCGCGGATATCGCGTTTACGCGGGAAAAGGCTCTGGAACTGCTCTCGCTGCGCGAACACGGGTCGGGCGAACTCCGCACCAAGCTTTTGCAAAAAGGCTATCAGAAGGCCGCTATCGCGAAGGTGATCGAATACCTGCAGGAAAAACGTTATCTGAACGATGACCGTTTTGCGGACCTGTACGCCCGGGAACTGATCCAAAGCAAGCGTTTTGGTCCGCTGAAGGTGAAAGAAAAATTATTCCAGCGCGGAATACGGGGAGACGTGATCGAACGCATCCTGTCGGACTATGATCATCAAATTTGCATCGGGAACTGCGCGTATCATTTTCAGAAGAAATTCAAAAACGGTGTCTCGTCCGAAGATCGCAATGAAAAAGCCAAAGCCGTCCGCTATTTACAGGGGAAAGGATTTAGCTGGGATGTCATTGCCGAAGTCATCAGTAAAACTTAATAACGGACCACATTACGGAAAAGAAGCCTTTATATACAAAACGTCTGTCTGCCTGTGGGGGCGGGAACTCCCGCTGAATTGAATTTTCAAAGGAAAGCAGAGTTAGCAGAAATATATACGGGTATCGGATAGAAACATGAAATCCTATGTATGGGGTATGATCGCTTCATTGCTGATCGTAATAAGTGCAACGTCATGTGCTCAGCCGGAAGAGGTGACCGTTCCCAACGGCGGCGTCGTTATCACATTTGACGATCATCATTTTAAAGACTGGTTAAAAACCGACTCCCTCTTTAAAGCATACGAATGGAAAGCAACTTTCTGTGTGTCGCTTATCGGGTCGCGCAGTCCGGAAGATATCCAAAGCATGCATGCCTTGCATGCGGCCGGACATGAAATTGCGGGACACGGGTATCTGCATGTTCACGCCGCGGCTTATGTCGCATTGAAAGGTATGGACACGTATATCAATGATGAGATCATCCCCTTGATTGAATATTTTGAACAGGACAGCATGATCGATCTAAGGGCGTATGCTTACCCCTACGGCAGTCATCATGTCAGCATCGACAATGAACTTATAAATTATTTTGATATCGTAAGAGGTATTAAAAACGGGAACAGGTCTCCCGAAAGAAGCCCGTGCTATTTTAATAATTCAACAACCGTTTATGCATTGGGGCTTGATCAGAATCTTTTTCATCACAGTCCGGATTATTTTCTTGATCTTTTGGCCTACGCCAATCAGGAAGGGAAAATCATGATCTTTTATGCTCACCGTCCGGTTGAGACCGTAACGGGTGACTATCAGGTGAGTTTAGCGACGCTGGAGACGATCTGTAAATACGCCTGCGAGCACCAAATGCATTTTTATACGCTGTCAGACCTGGCGAATATGTCAGACGATTAAACAATTTATTCTTATTTAATGAAGGTAAAAAACAAAACCCCCCTTTCGATGGGTTTTGTCGGGATGAGCCCCGAAGCGTCGGGGTGAACCTCCGGCCGCCAGGCCTACAGGAAGAACGAATCGTCGACCTGATCGTTGATCAACTTTTCAATAAATACCCTGCTTTTCATTTTCTTTATTTTTAGTTCA
>JAFGVT010000001.1 GCA_016937825.1 Fidelibacterota bacterium
CTTTGGATGAACTGATCACAATGTTTGGGGGAAATTTGGTAAATAAGATCATTAAGAACGGACTGTTGCTTTAACTTAAGCATGTTGAAAGGGAGAAAGGAAATGAGTCGGAAACATGTTCTTGCAATTGTTTTGCTTATCATGCTTGTTATTGCTTTTATCGGGTGCTTTGATCCTCCCCGGGAAGAATTTACCGGGACGTTGATCTACCGGATGGCCACCTGGAACACTTATAATGGAATGAATAAAAGTACCGTTGATACGCTGACCTGTCCGCTTGTGGACCTTCGCACCGTACTCATGAAGATCGAAGTCACGAAAGACACACTGGTTCACGGTGGCTTTGCCGACCAGGAATGGATCACCTTCTATGAATCGAATGAAGAAATGCTGAATTCCGAAAGGGACATGCGGGGTGTATTGGATGTCGGCACATACAAAGGCATGCGAATTACCCAGCGAAATTTACTCTATTGGATCTGCACGCATCCGGACAACCCCCAAGACACGCTGGATTTGTATGACTTGAACGTTCGGGATACAATGGACGTGGGCTTAAACGATACCGTGATCAATTATTTCGGGACCGATGGATTCTATTATCTGGTAGGTGACACCTTATACAACTCCAATATATCTCCTGAACTGGGCGGGGGTGCCGGTGAGTTCATGGGATGCTATTTTAATATTTCTCCCGGGAAAATAACCGACGTTACCATGCGCATGAATATTGTATCGTTGGATTGGCTGGATTATAATGAGAACGGTATCTTTGAATACTGGGGCGGTGACACCTTGGACAATTGGATGACAGCTCATGACAGTATCGTCACCATGGCGGATTTCATCATAAGATATTACGATGAATAAAAACGGCTGAAAACAATAATAAATCAAGAGGCCAAAAATGAAAAAAATAATGATTGTATTGCTTATCCTCATTATGATGCCTTCACTGTGGGCAGATGATGTTTTTTCAAAACACAGTTTATCCATAAATCTTGGTGGTCCGGGAGCCGTTGCAACATTTGAATACCAATATCAGATCCGTTCAGGTGAAAAAAGCGGCTTTTCTCTCACTGCCGGCATGGGAAACGCTTTATTGATGTTTTCTTTTCCTGTTGGATTCAATTACACTTACGGGGATAAAAATCAATTGTTGATCGGCGCTCATTTTGTTCCATTGGCAATTTATTCCGATCTGTTCGGCAGTTTTTTATCTGCTGATAGCGATAGCTGGCAAATCGCCTATGCATTCTCGCCTCGTTTCGGATACCGCAGAATGATCACGGGACCGGGCGGAAATTCCTATTTTCACATATACTTTGCACCCCTTTTCGGGTTCCAGGGAGGTTTCTTCCCAAGCGGCGGCATTGGATGGGGCGTATATCTGTAATACAAATTATAAACATATGCCTTTGAGGCGCATATGAAAAAGAACTTTATCCTGTTGTTGACTTTATGCCTAAAGTTTCTGCCTTTGCACAAGAAGAGAATGATCCTATAATAATGCCAGACAACGTCTCCCTGAATATTGAACACTGAACATTCGGAGTAAATTTCGAATAATAAATTAAGATATATATTGAACCGCTCTGCGGTTCTTTATTGGTTATTCATGCTTTTCTATAATCTTCGACCACTCTGGGGCCATACACCGAAAGTGTCACATATTATCTCCCCGGGCAAGGTCCGGGGTTTTAAATCTTTAACCCATAAAATATCTCTTTTCATTTTCTTCCTATCTCTTTAGCTTTACCATTGACTAAATTAAGGATAAGCACATGAAAGAAACCATCACCACATTGCTGGCGTGTTTCCTTGCGGTTTTTGTCCTTGCCGAAGAAAAACCCTGCCGTCACGGCATGACATCCCACATCGGCGGAGCGGGTACACTGGTTGAACTTGAATATCAATACCGCTTTGTTGTCAGAGATAAACATGCTTTCTCCGCTTGCATTGCCATCAATACGGTTGGTATCAATATCGGGTTTCCGTTTGGGTTCAACTACACTTACGGGCATAAGAATCAATTACTGCTTGCCGCCCGTTTTGTGCCGAATATCATACTTTTCAGCATGGACGAAGAAATTGAAGTTCCATTTTGGTCTTACCTGGCCAATTTCAGGATCGGCTATGGTCGGGAATTGGTATTATTTAAAGAAAATTTTACCCTTTATGTGTACGCATCTCCCTTTATGAATTTAGGATCGGGCAGGGTCTTGCCATGGGCGGGAATTGGATTGACGCACTATTTTTAATACCAAATGATTTCTTATTTTATATGCATCGCCTCATGAGCAGATCGCTTCCCGGCACATCGGAACTTGGGATGACAGGCGGGTTCGTATTTTAATATTTCGACACACCCGTGAGTTACACATTCTTCATCGCGTCTTACGTTTCACGCTCTTGTTTCCCGGGTTTTGCCTCCCGGATATTCACTTCAAGAAGCTCATTCCATCTCGTCGTATAGGATCTTGATCGTTTTTCCTGCTTTAAGGCATGTTTGTCCAGCAGCCCCTGATCCCCCAGGCGCACCGTGCCGCGGCCGTAGCGTTCGTTCAGCACGTCGACGGCCCGGACCAGTTCCATTTCGCGCTTATTCTCGTATATTCCGTCGAACAGTTCGCCCTGCAGGCTGTCTTCCTGAACAAAATCCGTCAGGATGACCCCGGCCTTTTTATATTCGTAGCCCGGGCGAAAGATCTTTTTCAGGGCGTCCTTTGCGGTGCGGACCAGGGCAAGGGTGTTCTGCGTCGGCGGGAATGAAACGACGATGTTCCGCTTGTATTGCGGCAGATCTTCCCGAAAATAGTTCGTATGAATAAAGACCATCATGCCGGAGGCGCAGGAATTCTGCCGGCGAAGCTTGGCCGCGCAGGTGACCGTGTGGCTGGCTACGGCCTGTTCGATCAGGTCATATTCCCGGAGCATGGTCCCGAAGGAACGTGCCGTACAGATCGCTTTCTTCGCTTTGTTCGCGGATTCAAAAGCCACCGAGGGGATGCCCAGGAGTTCTTTTTTCAGGCGCAGTCCGACCACGGTGAGTTCCCGCAAGACGAGAGGGTCCGGCAGACGGACCAGGTCAAGCGCATGGCTCACCCCCATCAGCTCAAGTTTTTTCGACAGGCGCCGGCCGATCCCCCAGACCTCGCGCAACGGAAAGGTGCGAAGAACCTCCTCCCGAACGGCCGGGTCCGACAGCACGTAGGTGCCCTTGCATTCCGGCCGCTTTTTCGCAAGATGGGTTGCGACCTTGGCCAGCGTCTTGGTCGGCGCCGCCCCGATGCTGACCGGAATGCCGGTTTGTTTTGCGACCTGCCGGCGGATCTCCTTTGCCAGGGCATCCAGTTTTTCATCCGTCCCCTCTCCCAGATCGAGAAAGGCTTCGTCGATCGAGTAGATCTCAATATCCTTCGCATAGCCGGAAAGCACCGACATCACCCGCCGGCTCATGTCGCCGTACAGAGCAAAATTGGTGGAAAAGACCTGCACCCTTTCCGCTTCGATCAGCTTCCGGTACTGAAAGAGCGGCGCGCCCATCGGAATGCCGAGCGCCTTTGCTTCATTGCTGCGTGCGATCACGCAGCCGTCATTATTTGACAGGACGACGACCGGCTTACCGTTGAGGGACGGATCAAAAACGCGTTCGCAGGAAGCATAAAAATTGTTGCAGTCGGCCAGGGCGATCATGGTTTCATCTTTTTTATGACGTAGGTCACAATACCCCAGATCATGAAGTCATTGTCCTCACCCACGGGAATGGGCTCGAATTCAGGGTTCTCGGGCAGAAGAAAGCAGCTGCCGCCGTGCACGTGCACCCGTTTGACGGTGAATTCCCCGTCGATAAAACAGACCGCGACGGCATCATTCACCGGATCGAGCGAGCGGTCGATGACAAGTACGTCCCCGTTCAGAATGCCGATGTCCCGCATGGAATTTCCCTTAACCCTCCCGTAGAAGGTGGCATTGGGATTTTTTATCAGTTCCTTGTTCAGGTCCAGGGTCATGTCCATATAATCTTCGGCCGGCGAGGGGAAACCGGCGGAAATGTTCTTCGCAAAGGGCAGTTCCTGCCGGATGCGAGTATCCGCGGTATAAAAATCGATCACCTTCATTTTTTTGATACGGGACAGTTTCATCGTCTAGATCCGTTCGTAATCGTCTTCATAGCGCACAATATCGTCCTCGCCGAAATACTCCCCCGTCTGGACCTCGATGATCGCCGCGGGTTCGCTCCCGCAGTTTTCCATCCGGTGTTTCGTTCCCGCGGGAATGTAGACATGCGTATCGACGGCATGGTCGGCGACCGTTTTTCCCACGGTAATGCGCAGGGTCCCTTCGCTGACGATCCAGTGCTCGTTGCGTTTTTGATGGGACTGCAGGGAGAGGCGATGCCCCGGATTGACCGTGATGCGTTTTACCTTGCAGGCGGGATGGTCCAGCAGCACTTCGAATTTGCCCCAGGGGCGTGTTTCGCTATGATGTTCGTTCATGGAAAAAACTCCTTTTTACGGTATCCGTCACCTTGCGGGTTTCCGGCGGACGATCATGACAAAAGAGAACAGCAGTACGGCGGATGCGAGATACTGCGTCGCGTTCAGCGTGTTCCGGTTGATCGCATAATCCAGGATGACCGCGGACAGCGGCCAGAACAATTCGAAGATGGTCGCGACCGAGGCCGGGATGCGTTTCAGTCCGAAATAAAAAATGAACATGGACAATGCGCCGCTGCTGAACACGATCAGAACCAGCAGCTTCCAGTGAAGGGGCTCGATCGCGGGAAAGGCGCGGAACTGTCCGCCGATCAGAATAAAGATCAGGGAGAGAAGAAAGGTTCCGCCAAAGCGCAGGGCGGTTGCGTTCGCGAAACCGACCTCCTGAGTGAATCGCTTTCCGAACACCGTCGAGGAACCGAATGCAAAGGCCGCAAGCAAGGCATACACGGCGGCGGGATCGATCAGACGGATATCCTGCAGACGCACATCCTGCTTCGCGAATGCCAGGAAATAGGCCGCCAGGATCGCCAGGACCGCCCAGATATAGAAATCCCGGCGCAATTTTTCTTTCAGGAGAATGCGCGCCAGGACCAGGGCGAATACCGGCTGCAGCTTTTGCAGGATCACCACGGTCGCGAGGGTGGTCTCCACCTCCGGGTCATAGGCGGCAAAAAAAGCTTTGGTGATGAAGAGCGTGCCCAGCAAGCCGCCCCAGAGGCAGATCCAGCCCAGAGAACCCCAGGTTCTCCGCGACATGCTCCGCGTTTCCTTCCAGCCCCGGATAAAGAAAGGGAGAAGGACAAGAAATCCGAGTCCGTGTTCCAGGAACACGACCAGGGCGGCCGGCAGGTGATAAAATTTAGGACGGATGAAGATCCCGTCCAGACTCCAAAGCAGGGCGGCGGCCGCGACGGCCGCGGCTCCTATGATAAGCGATAAGTTCGCTTTATTCCTGATCACGCGTTTCCTCTCCCTGCTGTATCTGCAGAAGTCCGTCAAGCTTATTTTCGTTTTCGTCAAGCCAGCTTCTCAGGGTCA
>JAFGVT010000189.1 GCA_016937825.1 Fidelibacterota bacterium
CCTCGAACCGGGGGTATCCGGGCGACCTTTATTCCCAGCTCGCTTCCCGTTATGAAAAGGCCGTGGATTTCGAAGGCGCCGGATCGCTGACCATTCTGGCCGTTACGACCATGCCCGGCGACGACGTGACCCATCCCGTTCCGGACAACACCGGCTACATTACCGAAGGACAGTTCTATCTGCGCAACGGCCGCATCGAACCCTTCGGTTCTCTCAGCCGTCTGAAACAGCAGGTGAACAAAGATACCCGCGAGGACCATCGCGCCATCATGGACGGCATGATCCAGCTTTATGCGCAGTACATGGAAACGGAAGAAAAACGCTCCATGGGCTTCCGCATGAGTACGTGGGACCGGAAACTTCTGAAGTACGGCGGTCTGTTCGAAAAACAAATGATGGACCTTTCCGTGAATATTTCCCTTGAAGACGCCCTCGATCAAGGCTGGAAGATCCTGGCCGAATGTTTTGAGTCCGATGAAGCGGGATTCCGTACGGAACTGATCCGCAAATTCTGGCCGGCCGGCAAGGACAAGGAAGAGAAAGCGAAGGAAGACCCTTCGGACGACTCGACAGAAGAGGACATCAGCGAAGAGCCCGTGCCGGAGACCGAAGCAAGCGAGCCCGCAGAAAAGGAAAAAAAGAAAAAAGGCCGGTCCGCGGATAAGAAACAGCGCAGGAAAGCGTGACCGGTAGCAGGCAGACCACATGGCAAAAGCAAAACTGACCAAAAATGAATTAAAGGCACAGAAGGATGCGCTCAAGCGCTTTACGCGCTACCTGCCCACGCTTGAACTGAAAAAGCAGCAGCTGCTCGTCGAGATCCGCCGGGTGCACGATGAGATCCAGCAGAACCGAACCAAGCTTGAAGCCCTGAACAGGCGCCTTTCGGCCTGGGTCGCCGTGTTTGCGGAAGAGCTCGATGTGGCCTCCCTTTTCTCCGTCAAAAACGTGAGCACCGATACGGGCAATATCGCCGGTATCAATATTCCCCTGTTCCAGGGGGTTGAGTTCGAAGACACGCCCTACGACCTGATGGCCTGGCCTTTGTGGGTCGATGCGGGTGTCCTGGCGAGCAAGGAATACATTTCCCTGCAGAAGCACCGGGAGATCCTGGAAGAGCAGGAACGCCTTATCCAGGAAGAACTGAGGACCACGGTCCAGCGCATCAATCTGTTCGAAAAGGTCATGATCCCGCGCACGCGCGAGATCATCCGGAAGATCAGGATATTCATGGGCGACCAGGAAACCGCTGCGGTCGTGCGCGGCAAGATCTCCAAGGCCAAGATCGAGAAGAAGAAAAAGGATCCGCACGCTGATGCGGTCACGGGATTAACATGATCGAAAGAATGTCAAAGATCACGCTGCTTGTCGACGAGGGCAGGTCGAAAGAGACCCTGAAGGATCTCCGCAAGCTGGGCGTTTTACACGTGCGGCCGCTGCAGAATCCGCCCTCCGGCGACATGTCCGCCATCGGGACCCTGCTGGAGAACGCAAGGAACGCGCTCGCGATCCTGGGCGACACGGCGGAAATAAAGCAGAAGAACGATAAAAAACCGGATGCGGTCATCAGCCGCATTCTCGAGATACGGGCAAAACGGGACGAGCTGCTCCGCGAACAGGAGATGCTGAAGGACGTCCTTTCCTGGTATGACGCCTGGAGCCGGGTTTCCCTTGAGGACCTTATCGCGCTGGAAAAGGACGGATGCTATATCCGTCTCTACCGCGTGCCGCCGGCGGAATGGAAAGAACTGAGCAAGAACGGCAAGGTGTTCCTGCTGGAAGAAAGCAAGACCGCGCTGAAGATCGCGTTCGTTTCCGATGATCCCGACGAAGCGCTGGACTACCGTCCGGTCGCCCTGCCCGAACTGTCCCACACGGATGCTTCGGCACGCCTGAAAGAGACCGGATCCGGCATAGAGGCCGGGACAAAGGAACTTGCCCGCATGAAAAGCTATGCGGGGATCCTGCGGGACCGCATTGCGGCGCTTGAGAAAGAACATCAGTTCGCGGCCGTTCAGAACGGCCTGGGACTGAAGGAAGAGATCGCTTACCTCCAGGGCTTTGTCCCCGCCGACGAGGCCGCGGCCATTGAAACGGCGGCGGCGAAGCACGGCTGGGGCTATGTGGAGGAAGAGCCCGAACTTACCGACAATCCCCCGACAAAATTAAAGAACGCCAAATGGATCCGGATCATTCAGCCGGTCTTCGATTTCCTCGGGACCGTTCCCGGATACCGCGAAAAGGACATCAGCATGTTCTTCCTGATCTTCTTTTCCGTCTTCGTCGCGATGATCATCGGGGATGCGGGATACGGGACGATCTTTTTCCTGGGTGCGGTCTTTGCCACCGTGAAGACGCGGAAGAGCGGAGGCAAGATGCCGCTTGCCGTGATCCTGCTGTATGTGCTGAGCATTGCGACGATGACCTGGGGCGCGATCACCGGGACCTGGTTCGGTTCCGCCGCCATTGCCGGCATTCCGTTCTTTAAGGCCATGATCATTCCCGAGATAACATCCTTCCCGGAAGTGTTTCCCGGACTGACGGTCAATCCTCAGGATCGCGTCATGCTGATCTGTTTCATTCTTGCGGTGATCCAGCTCGGCCTGGCGAGCATCATCAATTTTATCGAGAATCTCCCCCGGCTGAAGGCCTTCGAACATGCCGGATGGTTCGCCCTGACGGTCGGACTGTTCACCCTGGTGCTGAACCTGGTGCTGGGCATGGCGATGCCCGCCTTCGCCCTTCCCCTGATCGGGGCCGGCTTTGCGGGGATCGTGATCTTCGGCAAACAGGAACCCGGAAAGAACTTTTTCAAGGGCATCCTGTCGGGATTCGGCGGCGCCTTCAATACCTTCCTGGATGCGATCAGCTCCTTCTCCAATATCATTTCCTATATCCGTCTGTTTGCCGTCGGAATGGCCTCGGTGGCCATCGCCTCAAGCTTCAACGACATTGCCGCTCCCATGATGCACGGACCGGCCATCGTCGCCGGCGTGGTCGTCCTGCTGATCGGGCACGGACTGAATATCGTCATGGGACTTTTGTCGGTCATCGTACACGGCATCCGGCTGAACATGCTTGAGTTCAGCGGGCAGCTGGGACTGGAATGGACCGGCTATAAATATGAACCGTTCAACGAAAAATAACATTGATCAAAAATTAAAGGAGACATAAAAATGATGGATCTTGCCATGTTTGGTTCAGCCGCGGCCCTCGGGTTTGCAGCCTTAGGTTCGGCCCTGGGTACCGGGGTGGCTTCACAGGCCGCCGTCGGCGGATGGAAAAAATGCTTTGCAAACGACAAACCTGCGCCCTTTATGCTGGTCGCATTTGCCGGAGCGCCCCTGACTCAGACCATTTACGGGTTCCTGTTAATGCTTTTTATCGGCAACAGCGATAAGGATCCCCTCGGATTGCTCGGTGCGGGCATCTTCGGCGGTCTCGCCATGGGTCTTTCCGCCTTCATGCAGGGAAAAGCCGCGGCGCGCGCGGCCGATGCGCTTGCGGAAACGGGCAAAGGGACCGCGAACTACTTCATGGTGATCGGAATTGTGGAAACCGTGGCCTTGTTCGTCATGGTCTTCCTGCTCCTGATGCTCTGATCGCCGACAGCTAAACATAAGAAGTTTTATAAGGACCGTCGTTCCGGCGGTCCTTTTAATTTGTGACAATTTAATGAAACAAATACAGGATATTTCTTCAGATAAATCTTATATTCGACCGTAAAAAATAACGAACGCGAGGACGCCATGAAGAAATCTTTTTCCCTGCTGCCGCTTGTCCTGCTGGCCGCGGCTCTGCAAGCTCAAAACGGATACAGCATTGTTTCATCCTATCAGATCGGCCCCGGATGCCGCTACTACCGCTACAGCAACCCCTCCCTGCCGATGCAGATTTACGTTACGACCATGGACCTCAGCAATCCCTACATCACCCTCGAAAGCGCCGCCTCGCAGGACAGGCTGACGGGTTTTGAAACGACGAGCAGTCTGTCCCTGCGAACGTCGACGGAGAACCATCAGGCCGTCTGCGGCGTGAACGGCGACTTTTACGATACGGGCAACGGCGTGCCGCTGAGTCCCTGCGTGGTGAACGGCGAATTCACGCATACGCCCTTCGTCTATCGCAACGGCTTTGCCTGCCGGGAAGACGGCAAGGGCGTGATCCTGAATCCCGTCTTCACGGGAACCTTGATCTCGCCGAAAGATAACGCGCACTATGCCGTCGCGAATGTCAATCTGAGCCGCGGCGCGGATGAGATCTGCCTGTATAACGATTTTTTCGGGACCTCAACCAAAACCGGCGGCGACGGAACGGAATGCCTGATCTCGCCGCTGACAGGCTGGGTCGTGAACGATACCGTTCTCTGCCTTGTCGAAGCCTGCGATACGGTATCGAACAACCGAACGATCCCCGCCAATAAAAGCGTCCTGTCCGGAGAAGGGGCGGGGGCGTTTTTCCTCCGCAGCCATGCCCGGGAGGGAGATACCCTGAAGATCGTCCAGAGCTTTCCCACGGAGGTAAAACGGATCACCCAGTTCATGGGCGGCGCCTGCAAAATGATGGCCGACGGCGTGAACGTGGCGGAGGAATCCGGCATCGCCGAACGGGTCTGGTCGGATTATCTGACAGGCCGGAATCCGCGCACGGTGATCGGGTTCAACGGTGATTCAACGCTTGTCTATTTTGTGGTCGTCGACGGCCGCCAGGCCGGCTTCAGCATCGGCATGGGCATGCATGAACTGGTGGATTTCATGTCGGCGATCGGTGTCAGGAACGCCGTAAACCTGGACGGGGGAGGCTCCTCGGCCATGATCGTCCGGGGCGCCTGCGTGAACAGTCCCTCGGACGGCGGCGAACGCGCCGTAGCGAATTCCGTGCTCTGCTATTCTTCCGCGCCGACGGGC
>JAFGVT010000039.1 GCA_016937825.1 Fidelibacterota bacterium
ACGACGCGCAGGAGATATCGCTCAATCTCCGCATATTTCGTATCATCGTGCACGGGGGGATAGATGCGGCCGCTGTAAAAATCCTTTTCTACAATCTGCGGGGATCTTTCGGACAGGGAGTAATAGAACAGGAGCGGATCTTCTTCATCCTGAGCGATATAGTCGAACACCAGGTCCAGGTCGTCGTAATAGCGGTCGCTGGCGACGGTGATCCGCGTCATGCTGGAGAAACGTTCCTGGTCGATCTTGAAGGCGGAGGTCATGTGCTGGGCATCCCGGACCAGAACAATGGGAATATCGCCGATAAAGACCGCGCCCTCCGGCAAAGTGGTCCCGGCGAGATCCTGAAGCACGCTGCGCACCGCTTCGGGATTGGGCCAGGCTTCGGCGTGGAAGCTGACCTGATAGCCCTCATCGGCGAGCGAGGCGCAGTAGGCGTCGATGGCTCCCGGGATCCGGGCGTAGGTCGTGTCGTCGGCGAACACCGCGATCACGGGCGCCTTGGCAAAGCTGATCGCAATAAGGCATATACTCAGCAGAAAGAATCGTTTTTTCATCAATCAGGTCCTTTTTTTACATTAAAAAATATACGCTACTCCCAGTTGAGAGAGACGGTAGCGCGTTTCGGAGTTTTTCGGGATGATCCCGGTGTAGCTTCCGCGCACTTCGACGGCTTGCTCCCGGAAGGGAAAGCGGACGCTCAGCGACAGGTGAAGCTGCCGGAGATTTTGACTGTAATAAGCGATCTCCCGGCGGGTGATCAGTTCGTAATACCAGTCTGCCAGATCATCGTAAATGATGTCGGTGTGACTCCCGATATCTTCATCATAGCCCATTTCGAAAGAATACGTGACATCCCGGCGGCTGTAGCGATACTGCATGTTCATATGAAGCGTGTAGCCGGGGAAATAATGCAGAAGTCCCAGAAAATTATCCTCGAACAGCATGTCCGCGAAGGATCCGGAAACGCTTCCCGTCCAGCTTTCCCCCGCATCGGACCGGTAGGGCAGGACCAGGCCGGCTTCGAAAAGGCGTTCGGCATATCCGTACATGCGCCGGCCGAGGGTCGGGTGCATCGCTTCCGCGGTATTCAGGTAGAGCCGGTAGAACACGCCGCTTCCGAAGGTCCGGGTGATATCGCGCCGCAGGTCGACGCGGCAGTAGAGGCGGGTCATGTCCCAGCTTCCCTGGGGAACGCGTTCCGTACCGCCGTCGAACACCCGGGCGGAGGAGCGTTCGATGTTCGAATCGAAAAGCAGGCGGCCGCGCAGATCAAAGTTCAGGGCGGCCGCGTATCCCCGGATGTTCTGCAGGCGCTCCTCGCTGGTCTCCGCGCGGGTGACCAGAGGACGGTCCAGGCCGCGGATGCGGAGGAAGACCGGGGTGCGGCCCTGTTCCAGAACGTATTTTTTCGTGTTCATGTCTTCGATGTAGCTGAAGAAGGACCCGGTGATGCCGAGCTGAGAACGCTCGTTGAGGAAGGCGATCGCCGGGCGGATGTTCAGGTCGTTGCGCTTGATGTTCGGCATGGGGAAAACGGTCTTGAACTGTTCGTCCACGTTGTAGAAAACATCCACGCCCGCCCGGACGTGTTCGCCCAGCGGATAGGAAAAGAGGATATTCCAGTCGATGCCGTTCAGTTCGAAATCCCCGGAAGTGCTGTCCGCAAAATAGAGGGGAATGTTGAGATGATTTTCCGCATTGTGCAGCCACAGCTTATTGATCCGCCGTTCATAGCGGTAGGCAAAGCGGCCGGCGAAGACCGCGCCGTTCGCCATTGCCTTGTAGGCCGTGGCGCTCGTTCCGTAGTAGTTCTTGCCTTCGGGCGTAAAGGGAAGCCGGTAATCTCCGCCTTCCCGGTCGTTCAGGTAGCTGAAGACGAAATCACAGGGGATCTCCCCGACGGTCAGCAGGGCGGGGTTTCCGGGGATCAGGGCGGAACGGATGTCCAGGAAATGGTATTCCGGGGTGCTCATTTGGGCAAAGGCCAGGCTCGCCAGGCAGATCGCTGTCAGAAAATACTTTTTCATTCCTGGCCCTCCAGCAGGGTGACATAACCCGGGGTGGGAGGTTTCAGCACATGAAAATCCAGACTGCTGTTGTTATTGTCCATCAGGATGATCTGCGACCCTTCCATGCGTTCGATCTTCCGTTCGACGGATTGGTTGGAATAGGAGGGAATGCCGCCGGTCAGTCCGCCGTCGATCCCGGGATCCAGGCGTTTCATGTTGGTCTCCGCGAGGTTGTCGCGGTATTCCACGCCGTCGATCACCGCGGATTTCGGCAGCAGGATGCGCTCGAACTCATCGTAGCCGTGCTTGTAGGGATCGTCCACCTTCATCAGGCAGAGGGCGTTGTTGAACACCGAGTACAGAAAATCGACCCCGTATTTGTGATGAATCTGGATCATGTTCGTGACATAGATATTGTCGACGTCGCCCTGGTCCGCGACATAGTATTCGAAATCGGCGCCCAGCAGGTTCACGCTCCGGATCGGGACGGGGGAATGGTCGATCGCGTCCTGGGCGACCACGATGAACTGGCCGGGTTCGATGGGGTAGTCGTCGCCGTCGCCGGGGAACATGTAGGCGTGCACGGCGTGGATCAGGCTGTCCTGCGCGTAGCCGTATTCGACATCGGCGATCAGGAGGCTGTCCAGATAAAGGGTGACGGGGCTGTTATTGTATATTTCCAGGAACTGGTCGTGGAAATACTGGGGCACGGGTTTGGGGATCGCGCCGGAATAGTAGATCTCCGACATCACGAGGGCGCTCGCGAAAGACAGCTGCGCGATCACCGTCAGTTCCAAGGTGTCGTTCTCCGCAATGTACAGGGAGGTATCCTGAAGCTGCCCGTTGATGATCACCACTTCGCTGAGCGAGGCCCGCCTTCCGGAAGCCAGGATGTTGTAGCGGTCGGGAAGCAGGCTGCCGAACAGGGCAAGGCCCGCGTCGTTCGTGACGGATTCATAGACATCCCCGTAGGTGACGGACTGCATGACCACGCGCGCCCCTGCGACCAGGCTGTCGGTGTCCCGGGCGGTGGTGTCGACCACGGAAATGCTGGCCGAAAAACGCATGGATGTGGGGGGTGCGATCTGCAGGGTGCAGTTCACGACCGGCAGGATCAGGATAAAAAGAACGAGCGTCAGAAAACCGAAGAACGGCGCCCGTTTGATATGAGGTACGTGATCGCGGGAATCTTTCATAATTTCACTTCTCTTGTTTTCAGCCGATTGCCATTCCCCCGGAACAGGTCGTCCACCTTGGCGCTGACCTCGATGCCGAAATACAGTTCGGGGTTTTCCATCGTATAGGATTCCACCGAGGTGCGCTGACGCAGATAGAGCGGACGCGAATTGAAGAAGTTGTTGACATAGAAGGAGAATTCGGCGGCGTCCCCCAGGGATTTGCTGACCCGCAGGTTAAAGACCCAGATGTTCTTCCGGTTCTCTACCCGATACCAGTAATCCGCATAGATCCGTTTGTAGGTCGAACTGCTGATCGCCGCCCGCTCCGCTTCGCTGAACAGCACCTGTTCCCCGTGGGCGTCCAGGTAGCCGACGGCCAGCGAATCGTTCAGGCCGACATAGCGGTCCCTGTCAAAGACCACCTGCTGGGCGGAGATCGTTGCCCAGGCACCGAGTTCTTTCACTTTCAGGTCAAGATTGTAATTAATGTAGAATTTTTCACGTTCCACGGTCAGCGGCAGGAAGAAAGGATTGACATCCTGTCCGATCGCAGGATCATAGACATATCCGCGGAAATCGTAGCTGTTGTCCTTCCAGCTATAGGTGTAGTTATAGGCAGCCTGGATGCCGAGCCGGAGGTTGAGCGGGGTGACGGGTTTTGTTTTAAGAGAAAGTTCGAGGCCTTTGGTTTCCGTCGTAAGGGAATTTTCATAGATCGTATAGGTCGTGGTGATGGAATCTCTGAGCGGCGGATCGGTCTCGGATACGGTGTAATCGTATTTATAGACAAAGATCGGCAGGCGGGCGGTCGAGGCGAAGCCGCCGTAGGTGGTGTTCAGGTAGGCCGTCAGGCTCAGCCCGAGGTCGCCGATGCGCTGGTCCAGGCTGGCTTCCCATTTTTCCTGGCGGGAGGCCTGCAGCGCGGGGTTTTCGGTGGAGTAGATGTAGGTCGACACGATGACCAGGGAATCCACGATATTGTTGACGTCGTCCACGTCCAGATAGATCGGGTTCGGGTGCAGCATGGCCAGGGAAGGCGCTTTGGAGGTTTCTCCGTACCCCAGGCGGATCTGCGTAGAAGCGGTGGGATAAAGCACCAGGTTCAGGCGGGGGTTGAAGAAAACGCCGTATTCGTGAGCGAGCAGCCTGTCCGCGCCGTAAGCTTCCACCCGGGCGCCCAGGTTCAGATAATAGGGCAGGAGCAAGGTTCCCTTGATCTTATCCTCCAGATAAAAGCTGCTGGTCGCAAGACCCGGAATGCCGTCGTAGGAACGGGGCCGGCTTCGGGTGCTGCCGCTGGCCGAAGGGGGTTTCAGCGGATCAAAGACCCGTCCTTCGCCGCGGTTGAACTCGTTCCGGTAGGTGACCCCGGCGAGAAAGGTGTGGTCCGTTCCCAGCAGCGAGAAGGTGCCCGAGTAATTCAGGTCAAGGTAAAGGTTGACCGCTTCGCCCAGGACGAAAAGTTCGGAAATGTAATTCTGAACGTACATGCCGGTATCGGTGCCTTCTTCCATCAGGCCGCTCACATAGGTGTTGTCCGTGGACACCAGCCGTTTCGTATAGGAGTTCTGCCGGGTATAATTGAGGGACGCATCCATTTCCAGTTTCTGGTTCGAGGTCAGCAGATAGGTGCTTTGGTGCGCATAGCGAAGGGTGTAGTCGCGATTGTATTTTTCCGTCAGGTTCAGGTCGTCCGCGCGCAGTTCCCGCTCGTCGAAGGCCCGGGTGTAGTACAGGCGGTTTTTCATCGTGTAGAGGTTCTGCAGCAAGCGGCTGGTCATCGCCAGCTGTGCGGCGACCCGCGAGAAATTCTCCTCGGGGATGCGTTTGTCGCGGACGCTGTAGGCGTAGTTCAGGTTGTAGTCGAGATGATGAACGTCCGAGAGTTTGAAGCCGCCGCCCAGGTTGACTTCCTGATTGTAAAAATTATATTTGAATTTGATGCGGTGATTCGAGATCTCCGATTTGGTCGTGACGTTGATGATCCCGGAGGTCAGGTCGCCGTATTTGGAGGAAGGGATCCCGCGGA
>JAFGVT010000190.1 GCA_016937825.1 Fidelibacterota bacterium
GAAACCCCGGACGAACGCATCGATACTTTTGAAAAATTACGCTTCCTTCCCGGGGCGATCACTGCCTTAGCTGAAATAGCTAAACACACTGATTATGAACTTGTTATGGTGAGCAATCAGGACGGCCTCGGGCGTCCGGATTTCCCCGAAGAGCGATTCTGGGGGCCTCATAACGCAATGCTTGAACTCCTTGAGAACGAGGGAATACGCTTTTCGGAGATACTCATCGACCGTCACTATGAAGAAGAGAACGCCGCGACCCGGAAACCGAATACCGGATTGCTGACGCAGTACATGGACGGGAAGTATGATCTCGCGCGTTCCTTCGTGATCGGCGACCGCAATACCGACATGCTGCTGGCAAAGAACCTCGGAGCAAAGGGTATCTTTATCGGCGGGGAAAATCCCGAAGCGGAGCTGTGCGTCGCGGCATGGAAAGAAATCCGCGATCACCTTCTCAGCCTGCACCGGACCGCATCCGTCGCCAGAAAGACGCGCGAGACGGACATTCGTGTCGAGATCGACCTGGACGGCTGCGGGAACTCCGATATTTCAACCGGGATCGGTTTTTTCGACCATATGCTGGAACTGTTTTCTAAGCATGCCGAGATCGATTGCATGATCCGGACCACCGGCGACCTGAAGGTGGACGAACATCACAGCATTGAAGATACCGCGCTTGTCCTGGGGGAAGCCCTCCGGACAGCCCTGGGAGACAAACGCGGCATAGAGCGCTACGGATTCATGCTGCCCATGGATGAGGCGCGCGCCGAAGTGGCGCTGGACCTTTCCGGACGACCCTTCTTTGAATGGGATGTCAAACTGCATAAGGACTACATCGGAGATATGCCCGCCGACATGTTCCGGCATTTTTTCAAATCCCTCAGCGATGAACTGCGCTGCACACTGCACATCAGGGCAAAGGGCAAGAACGACCACCATGTCATGGAAGGCGTATTCAAGGCCTTTGCCCGCACTCTGAAGCAGGCGAAAAAGGTCACATCGAACGAACTCCCGTCCACAAAAGGGATCCTTTGATGGCGGTAGCGGTCATAAAATACAACGCCGGGAACATCCGGTCGGTCACGATCGCCCTGGAACGCCTTGGCGTAAGGGGCACGGTCACGGATGACCCCGAAACGATCCGCAAGGCGGAAAAAGTCATTTTCCCGGGTGTCGGCGAGGCCTCCTCGGCGATGGCTTACCTCAGGTCCCGCGGTCTGGACACCTTGATCCGCTCCCTGGAACAGCCGGTTCTGGGGATCTGCCTTGGCCTGCAGCTGATGTGTCGCCGTTCGGAAGAAGGCGATACCGATTGTCTCGGCATTTTCGATACGGACGTCACGCTTTTCCCGGCGGAGGACAAGGTGCCGCATATGGGCTGGAATACCGTCACGCAGCTGCGCGGACCCCTGTTCGAGGGTATTCCCGAAGCTTCGTTTATGTATTTCGTCCACAGCTACGCCGCCGCAAGGTGCAGTCAAAGCACGGCGCAAACGGACTATATTCGTCCCTTTGCGTCCGCCCTGCAAAAGGATAATTTTTTCGCCCTGCAGTTCCATCCGGAAAAAAGCGGCGAGCTCGGACAGCGGATCCTGAAGAATTTTTTAATGCTTGAAAAGGGTGCGGTATGATCGATATAATTCCCGCCATCGATATCATGGACGGAAAATGCGTCCGGCTGACCCGCGGAGACTATGCAACAAAAACAATCTATGACCGCGAGCCGGCGGAGATGGCGAAACGCTTTCAGGATGCGGGGATGCGCCGCCTGCACTGTGTGGACCTTGATGGCGCCCGTGCGGGCCGCATCGTGAATGCCGACGCCGTGGAAAGGATCTGCCGGGAAACGTCTCTGAAGGTGGATTTCGGCGGCGGCATCAAATCCGACGCGGATCTGCTGACGGCCTTCTCCCTCGGCGTCGTCCAGGTGACCGCCGGCAGTATCGCCGCGCTCGAACCGCAGACCGTGACACGCTGGATCCATCATTTCGGTCCCGAAAAGATCATTCTCGGCGCCGATTTCAAATACGGAAAGATCGCCATATCGGGCTGGCAGGAATCGACGGACCTAGACCTGATGATCTTTCTTGACGATTATATTTCCCGCGGGATCAGGACGGTCATCAGCACGGACATTTCCCGCGACGGCATGCTCGAAGGTAGCGCCGAAAAGGTGTACGAAACGATCCGGAAGCGTTTTCCCGGAATTTATCTGATCGCCAGCGGAGGCATTTCCTCCATGGAGGACATCCGCCGGCTTGACGCGCTCGGCGTCAGCGGCGTGATCGTCGGGAAAGCCTTCTATGAAGAGAGGATCACATTGAATGACATTGCGGAGTATATAGGATCATGCTGACAAAACGCATCATACCCTGCCTGGATATCCGGGACGGACAAACCGTTAAGGGAGTGAACTTCGTGAATATCCGCCGTGCGGGGGACCCGGTGGAGCTCGCGCGGGCTTATGCCGCGACGGGAGCGGACGAACTGGCTTTTCTCGATATCACCGCAACGATCGAGAAGCGGAAAACCTTTGCGGAGCTGGTCGCCAGGATCGCGCACGCCATCAATATTCCCTTCACGGTCGGCGGCGGGATCCGGAGTGCGGACGATGTCGCCCGTCTCCTGGACGCCGGAGCGGATAAGATCACGGTCAATTCCGCCGCCGTACGCGACCCCGGGATCATCGATACCCTGGCAAGCCGTTTCGGCAGCCAGTGCATTGTGCTGGCGGTCGACTGCAAACGGCAGGCCGGAAGATCGATCGTCTTTCTCGACGGAGGCCGGACCCCCACGTCCCGCACAACGCTCGAATGGGCAAAGGAGGCGGTGAGCCGGGGAGCGGGGGAGATATTGCTGACCTCCATGGACCATGACGGCACCAAGCAGGGCTTTGCCCTTGACATTACCCGGGATGTTTCGGAAGGTGTGAACGTTCCGGTGATCGCCTCCGGCGGCGCCGGGAACTGCGCCCATTTCGCAGAGGTGTTCGAGACGGCAAAGGCGGATGCGGCTCTGGCCGCAAGTATATTCCATTTCGGGGAAATTTCGATCCCCGATCTGAAGACCTATCTTCATGAACGTCATATCCCCGTGAGATTAACATAAAGGAAACTACATGAACTTGGATTTTAAAAAAGGAAAAGGGCTGGTCCCCGCGATCATCCAGGATGACCGGAACGATAAAGTGCTGATGCTCGGCTATATGAACAGGGAATCCTATGAACGCTCCCTTGATTCAGGGAAGGTCACTTTTTACAGCCGGTCGCGGAAGATCCTCTGGACCAAAGGCGAAACATCCGGGAATTATCTCAGGATCGTCAGCATGACCCCGGATTGCGACGGCGACACGCTGCTGGTACGGGCGATCCCCGAAGGCCCCGTCTGCCATACCGGCGACGACACCTGCTTCGGCGACGTGAATCCCGATTTCTCGCGTTTTATTGAAGAACTCGAACGCATCATTGCGGACCGCAAGGCCAACCCGGTCTCCGGATCCTATACGACATCCCTCCTGGAAAAAGGCGTCGCAAAGATCGCCCAGAAGGTCGGAGAGGAAGCCACGGAAGTCGTGATCGAAGCCATGCGCGATCATAACGATCTTTTGAAGGAAGAGCTTTCCGATCTTATGTATCATGTCCTGGTCCTGATGGCCGCAAAGAATATCAGCCTCGACGATATCAATCTCATCCTGATGAACCGGCATCAGCGCTAAGCCCGCCGGACTGCCGCGCATATTTTAAAAGCCGATATGATGAATATTAATGAAATATTCGGTATTGATTACGAATAGAATAATATTATCATAATATTCTTGTCAATATTGCGTGATGATGGTATATTTCTGATGATTGATAAGATGGGATGTGGTCTAAAGGCAAGGCGCTCGGCTGTTAACCGAGAAGATAGGGGTTCGATTCCCTTCATCCCAGCAAGAAGCTGACCGGACGCGAGTCGGCTTTTTACTATAAGCTGCAATGGACATTTGCGGCGTCACCCGGTCACGGAGAGAAAGCATGTCATACCATGTACTGAAATTCGGGGGGTCCAATCTGAAGAAACGGGATGATATCCTCCGGATCATCGAGGTGATCGGAAAATACGACACCCCGCTCGTCATCGTGGTCTCGGCGTTTTACGGCGTCACCGACATGCTGATCGAGGCATTGGATCGGGTTAAAACGGATGAATCGGCGATCGCGCCCCTGATGGACAAACTCTTGTCGATGAAACGCGAAACCCTGGAGAACGTGCTTGGCGACGATGAGGCCGTCGAAACCCTTTACGCCGGCATCGTGGCAAGGACCGCAAAGCTCAGGCAGTATTTGCAGGGGGTCAGTTTCTTCGGCGATACGCCGGATTTCATTTCCGATACCGTTCTGAGTTACGGAGAACGCCTGAGTTCCCTGATGCTCACCTCGCTCCTGCGGCATTTTGGGGTGGAGGCCGTTGAACTGATCCCCGAGGCGCTGGGCCTGATCACGGACGGCGAATACGGAAATGCCAGCGTCGATTTTTCCAGGGCCAAACCACAGGTAAAAGCGGCGATAAAAGGGAAACGCATTGTGATCGTACCGGGATTCTACGGCGTTTCGCAGGAAGGTAAAACGACCCTGCTCGGACGCGGAGGAAGCGATTATTCCGCGGCCGCCATCGCCCGCTGCATCGATGCGGAAAGCCTGGATCTTTTTAAAGATGTCGACGGCTTTCTGACCGGGGATCCCCGTTTCGTCGACGCGCCCCGGCGCATCGAAAAGCTGAGCTACATGGAATCGGCCGAACTGTCCTATTTCGGCGCAAAAATTTTGCATCCCCGGACCGTAGAGCCCCTCAGGGAAGCGGGCATTCCGATCCGCATCTACAATATTGCGACGGTGGAGGATCTTTCCCGTCCGCTGACAACCATACAGAAAGCCTCCGGGATCCATGACGACGTGATCAAGAGCGTGACCTTTAGCGACGATATCGGCATTCTGAAACTGAAAGGGGCCGGGATCGGGAACAAGCCGGGCATTCTCTCGAAAGTCAGTTCCGCCCTCGATCACGCCGGGATCAATATCAAGTCCGTCATCACCTCACAGACCACGATCAACATTCTGATCGAGACGGCCTATCTGGCGTCGTCGTCGCAGCTTGTCAGAGATCTGGAACTTCATGCCGTCAGCGAGATCATTGTGGAGAAAGACATTTCGGTGATCGCGGCCGTCGGGAACGGCATCATGGAGAAAGTAGGGCTTGCCGGACGCATCTTTACCGCCGTTTCCCAGAAAGGGATCAACATTGAGATCATTTCCGTCGGAGCGTCCCCCGTCGCCGCCTATTTCATCGTAAAACGAAGCGACAGGGCCGCGACCATCCGGGCGATCCATGACGAATATGTGAAATGAAACGGCGCCGCCGTTTCCGCCTGCAGGATCGTATCCGATCGCATTAAAATCATTTTGGTATTTGACATATTTGTTCTATCTTCGGACGATGAAAAAAGGAAAACTGACATTGGAACTCACAAAGATCTTTCATTTCGATATGGCGCACCGCCTCAGCTTTCATGAAGGGAAATGCAGAAATCTGCACGGACATACCTATCGGCTGGAAGTGACCTTGAGCGGAGACGCGGACGAGAACGGCATGGTGATTGACTTCAATGAAATGAAACGCCTCATCGACGAACGCGTTGTGGACGTTCTGGACCATGCAACGGTCATCTATCATGATGATGCGCTGCTGATGAACGCCTTTCCCAAAGAGTTGAAACACGTGGTCTTTCCATTCGAGGTCACCGCGGAGAACCTTTGTATCTGGATCTATGATCAGCTGGACGATGCGGGATTAAACATTAAACAGGTTGTAATATGGGAAACGGAAAACAGCAAAGCAGTTTATACAAGATAAACGAGATCTTTTACAGTATTCAGGCCGAAGGTTTCTGGAGCGGGACGCCGGCCGTCTTCATTCGCTTTGCCGACTGCAATCTGCGCTGCGACTTCTGCGATACGGAATTTCTGACCGGCATCGACATGAGCGTATCCGAGATCATGGCGAACATCACCGGGTATCCCTCGAAATTTGCCGTTCTCACCGGCGGCGAACCCCTGATGCGCGATACGACCGAACTGGTCACAGTCTTGAAGGAAGCGGGTTATTACGTCTCCGTTGAGACGAACGGGATGTTCAGTCCGAAACACGCGCTGTTCGACTGGATCACGATCTCTCCGAAATCGGATAAGCTGAAGCTCAAAAAGTGCAGCGAGATCAAGATCGTCCTGGGTATCGACGAGTACCCGGAAACCTACGGCATCGAAGCGGAGCACAAATATATCTCGCCCAAAAACCCCACGCACGACCTTCCGATCGGGACCCATTCGGCGGAATTCTTCGATGTGCATGCGGCGCAGTATTGCTACCGCTACGTGCTGAAACATCCCGAATGGCGGCTGACGCTGCAGAACCATAAGATCATCGGAGTAAAGTGATGCATCCGGGAACGGCTCTGATACTCTTTTCAGGCGGACAGGATTCAACGACATGCCTTTACTGGGCAAAGACGGTTTTCCCGAAAGTGGAAGCGGTCTTTTTCCACTACGAACAGCGCCACCGGATCGAGTATGATGCCGTGAAGCATATTGCCGAAAAAGAGCATATGCTTCTGCACGAGCTCCATCTGCCGGCCTTCAAGGAGATCGGCGGGACGGCCATGATCGACGAGATCGCCATCAGGAATAAAAAGGACGGTGTTCCGAACACCTTCGTGCCCGGACGCAATATCGTATTCCTCACCCTGGCGGCCTCGCTTGCCTACAAACGCAAGATCCATGATATCGTCATAGGCGTAAATGATGCGGACTATTCCGGCTATCCCGACTGCCGATCCGGCTTTATTGCGTCCATCCAGCAGTCCCTGAGCAGCGGCCTGGGCTACGACATTCGCATCCATGCGCCTCTTCAGTCGATGAACAAGGCGGATATCTGGGCCATGAGCGACAAACTGGGCGTAATGGACATCATCGTCAATCATTCTCACACCTGCTATCTGGGCGATCATCACACCCTTCATTCATGGGGATACGGCTGCGGCACATGCCCGGCCTGTTTGCTTAGAAAAGCGGGTTTCGAAACCTACCTCTCTCTAAAAGCCTAGTTTGCGCGATCCGGGTCCGGCCTTTGGGAATGCACCGCATCCGAGGCCCCCTTCGCCTTACCTAATCATCAGCCTGATGAACCTTATCCTTACGGTCATCAATCAAAGGGACAACATGAAAAACACGACAAAGAACATTCTTATTTTCGATACGACCTTGCGGGACGGGGAACAAAGCCCCGGAGCGTCCCTGACGGTCAATGAAAAAGTCATGATCGCCGAGCAGCTGGCAAAGCTGGGGGTGGACATTATCGAAGCCGGTTTCCCCGTTGCCTCGTCGGGCGACTTTGAAGCCGTCAGGAAGATCGCCCGAACCATCGAAGGACCCGTGATCTGCGGCCTGGCCCGGGCGGTCGATGCGGATATCGACTGCTGCTGGGAAGCCGTGAAATACGCTAAGCGGCCCAGAATACACACCTTCATTGCTACCTCGGACATCCATCGTGACGAAAAACTGCGTAAAAGCAAGGAAGAGGTCATCGCCTCCGCCGTTCGCGCGGTCAAGCGGGCGAAAGGCTATTGCGACGACGTTGAATTTTCACCCGAAGACGCCGGACGGACCAGTCTCGAGTACATGTGCGATGTCGTCCGGGCCGTGATCGCGGCCGGCGCGACCACGATCAACATTCCCGACACCGTCGGCTACACCGAACCGGAAGAATTTGCGTACCGCATCAGAACCCTGTTCGAAAAGGTCCCCGAGGCAAGGGATATCGTCGTAAGCGTGCATTGCCACAACGACCTCGGCAATGCCGTCGCGAATTCTCTTGCGGCAGTAAAGCAGGGGGCGACGCAGGTGGAGTGCTGCATCAACGGCATCGGAGAGCGGGCCGGCAACGCATCGCTGGAAGAGATCGTCATGAACCTGAAGACCCGCAGGGATTTCTTTGAGGCCGATACCCGCATCAACACGCGTGAACTCTTCAGGACCAGCCGCCTGGTCTCCAACCTGACCGGTCTCGAGATCGCGCGCAACAAAGCCATTGTGGGAAGAAATGCCTTTGCCCACGAAGCGGGCATTCATCAGCACGGCGTCCTCCAGAGCAAAGCGACCTATGAGATCATGAATGCCGAAGAGGTCGGCTGGGCCGGCGACACGATCGTGATCGGAAAACACAGCGGAAAACATGCCGTAACGGCATTGCTAGAGGAAGAAGGATATCTTCTGAATGACGAGCAGACGAATTTTGTCACCGAAAAAGTCAAAGAACTTGCGGATAAGAACAAAACCGTCGAACGCGATGACGTGCTGGCGATCGCCCTGGACGTTATCGGCCAGTTGCCGGACCAGGAGAAACGCATCAGGCTGGAA
>JAFGVT010000040.1 GCA_016937825.1 Fidelibacterota bacterium
AAGCGGCACGCGAGCTGGGTTCAGAACGTCGTGAGACAGTTCGGTCCCTATCCGCCGTGGGCGTAGGAAATTTGAGAGGACCTGTTCCTAGTACGAGAGGACCGGAATGGACGAACCTCTAGTGTATCTGTTGTCACGTCAGTGGCATTGCAGAGTAGCTACGTTCGGTCGAGATAAGCGCTGAAAGCATATAAGCGCGAAACTTACCTCAAGATTAGATTTCCCTATCAGGACCCTTGTAGACTACAAGGTTGATAGGTCACAGATGTACGCACAGTAATGTGTTTAGTCGAGTGATACTAATTGTCCGATAGATTTAACTCACGTATTTAAATTCAATATGTTTGGTAGCCGCGTGAACTGTAGTAGCATCGTTTGTCCACCTCTATTACTATCATATAAGATATTTCCGGGCGACAATATCGCTGGGGAGACACCTCTTCCCATTTCGAACAGAGAAGTTAAGCCCAGCAGAGCCGATGGTACTGCACTGGAAACGGTGTGGGAGAGTAGGTCATCGCCGGAAACCATTATGACCCCGCCACTGGCGGGGTCATTTTTTTATGGAAAAGTATTTTAACCCGCCCTTATACTGTGTAAATTTGCATGATGAAAATTGATTTAAAACAATTACTTGACGAACAGCCGGATATCTACGCCCTCATTCAGCGTCTCTCAGATGTCGCGCAGGCACGGAACCTGAGGGCCTATCTCGTCGGCGGCTTCGTCCGCGATCTCTTTATCGCCCGGAAAAACAAGGATATCGATATCGTTGTTGTCGGTGACGGCCTTGCCTTCGCCGACGCCGTATCTTCAGCCCTTAATGCCTACCCGGTCGTTAAATTCGAAGAATTCGGAACGGCTATGATCCCCCTGAAGCAGGTGGACCTGGAGATCGTTTCCGCACGAAGCGAAGTGTATCAGAAACATTCCAGGAACCCCAAAGTTCGGTTCACCGGTTTGGATGAAGACCTGAAACGCAGGGATTTCACCATCAACTCCATGGCGATCTGCATTAACCGGGATGCCTTCGGCGAATTCATCGACCCTTTCAGGGGGATGCAGGACCTGAAAGCCCAAAAGATCATTACGCCGCTTGACCCTCAGGAAACCTTTTTCGAGGATCCCCTCCGGATGCTGCGGGCGGTCCGCTTCGCCGCCCAGCTCTCGTTTGTCATCGAAGAAAAAACCTTTGACGCCATCGTCAGGGATGCGCAGCGTATCGACATCATTTCTAAAGAACGCGTACGCGACGAATTTCTTAAGATCTTAATGAGCCCTTCCCCGGCATGGGGCATCGATCTTCTTTACCGCTCCGGCCTGATGGCCTGTCTTTTTCCCGAGATCATCGCGTTGCAGGGAGTAGACAGCCAGGAGGGACTGCGCCATAAGGACGTGTATGACCATACGCTGAAGGTCCTGGAGAATGTTGCGCTCTATGAAGGCGATCTGATCCTTCGCCTTGCGGCGCTTTTCCATGATATCGGCAAGCCGCGGACAAAACGCTTTGTCGAGGGCTCCGGCTGGACCTTTCACGGTCACGAGGAAGTCGGCGCAAGAATGTTTGAAAAGATGGGAAAAATATTACGTCTTCCTGCCCGGGACATCAAATTGGTCGCGCGTCTGATACGCCTGCATCTTCGCCCGATCGCCGTGGCGGATGACGGTGTCACCGACAGTGCGATCCGCCGCCTGATGGTGGAAGCCGGAGAGGATATCGACGCCCTGCTTACCCTTTGCCGTGCCGATATCACGTCTAAGAACCCGCAGCGGGTCAAACGCTATCTTTCAAACTTTGAACAGGTGGAAAAACGCATCGCGGAAGTCGGAGAAAAAGACGCTTTGCGCGCCTTTCAATCTCCGCTTGATGGGAAAGAGATCATGCAGATGTTCGGCCTGAAACCCGGGCCACGGGTGGGAACGATCAAAAAGCACATCGAAGAGGCCATTCTTGAAGGTGAGATCGAAAATTCCTATGAGGCCGCAAAGGCCTACGCGGAAAAAAATAAAGAAAAACTCATAGACATGTATCTAATAAATCATTAGATTACAAACTAGGATTAAGCAGGCAAAATAAAGGAAAATTTATGGATAATACGAACGAAAACATGAACAGGAATCTCGTTCAGGGTTTTTCTATGAAGGAAGACAACGAGCTGAATCTTCGGTATCTTGTGCAGGTGGTCATGCAGCGCATTCATGTTGTGATCATCATGTTCCTTTTGATCTTTATCGGGACCATTCTTTATACGCTGAACCAGGCAAAGGTCTATAAGTCCGAAACGCAGATCCTCATCGAGAACGGGGTTGCGGCCGGCGGTGTCTTCGAGCAAATGACCCCCTTTATCAATAACCAGATGGCCATCAACAATGAGATCCAGATCATTACGTCGCGGGCGATCTCGGAACGTACGATCAACAGCCTTCTCATAAGCTATCCCCTGGATTCCTTGTATCTGTTCGACCGGGGCCTTCTGCTGGAGAACCAGTCCTTCTCAACCCGCCTGCGCAAACAACTGAAGAAGATGTTCACGCGCGAGGAGGAAAAAGTCCTTACGCTTGATGAAAAACGCAAAAATTACGTTGAACGCCTGATAGAGCAGCTGGAAGTATCCCCGGTCCGCGAAACGCAGACGATCAACATATCTCTTGAAAGTTACGATCCGGACGAAGCCGCGATCATTCTGAACGAACTGGTTACGCAGTACTATGCGAACGACCTTGAACGCGTCAGCAATTCGGCCGGAAAGGTCAGAAGCTTCCTTGAGACACAGATCGAGGACATCGAACCGAAACTGGCCGCCATCGAAAAACAGCTCAGTGATTTTCTGGAAAAGGAAGGCGTCGTGGACCTTGCGGAAAATGCCAAACAGCTGATCCAGAAATCGGCGGAGTTCGAGGCGCAGCTCTTTGTCGCCCGGGCGGAACTCAATATCGTCAAGGATCAGCTGGTATACCTTAATCAACAGTTGAGCGAAAAACAAAAGCAGATACTTGATCATAAACTCCAGGTCGCCAACCCTCTTATTTTGCGCTTGCGTGAAGATCTTGCATATCTTGAGAGGGAAATGATGGTTCTGAACCCTAAAGATATCAACGTACAGCAAACCTTGCTCGAAATAGAAAATAAAAAGAAACGGCTTGAGCAAGAAACAACATTATTGATCAAGGCAGGATACCTTCCGGGAGAAATCGATCCCATGTCGGTCAACCAGACGATCCTGGATCAGATCATTAGCTACAACGGTCAGTTGATCAGCCTGGAAACCAAAGTCGTCGAGTATGGCAAATTGAATGATTATTATAACCGGCTGATCGAAGATATCCCCTCCACGAGCGTTTCCTACATCCGCCTGGAACGTGAACGGCAGACGCATGAACGCATCTACCTGCTGATGAAGGAACGCTATGAGGAAGCGCGTATCCAGGAAGCCTCGCAAATCTCGAATGTATACGTGATCGACAAGGCGGTTCCGCACTATATTCCCATTAAACCCAAGACGAAACTGAATATCCTCCTCGGATTCGTGTTCGGACTTGCCGCCGGTATCGGGGTCATTCTGCTGCGCGAGTTCATGGATAATTCCATCCGGAGCAAAGAAGATCTCGAGCGTCTGGGACTTACCGTTCTGGGCATCATCCCCTCGATGTCGATCGACCGCGCCAAGAAAGTCCTTGATAAAAAATATTCGGACACGGATGATTTCCGCAACCGGCTTATTTCACATTTCAAACCGCGGTCGCCCATCTCGGAATCCTTCCGCTCCCTGAGGACCAATCTGGAGCTTTCCGTTCCGGACAAGGCCATTACCTCGCTGGTCGTTACGTCCGCCGGCGCCTCGGAAGGTAAATCGACCGTGATCGCCAACCTGGCGATCGCCTATGCGCAATTCGGAATGAAAGTCCTTTTGGTGGACGGCGATATGCGCAAGCCGACGATCCATAAAATGTTCTCCACTCCGAAAAAACCCGGACTGGCCAACATGATCACGAAACGGTCAAAGCTGGACGAATCGATCTTTAAGACCGAGATCGACAATCTCTATGTGATGCCCGCCGGCTCCCTGCCGCCGAATCCCTCCGAATTGCTCGGGTCCAAGGCGATGAAAGAACTTTTCGCCCAGCTGCGCAAACAGTTCGACAAGATATTCTTCGATGCCCCGCCGCTCATGGCCGTCACGGACGCCGCCCTCCTGGGTTCGCTAACGGACGGCGTGCTGTTGGTGGCGCGTGCCGGCGAAGCGCAAAAAGAGGTGGTCGTTCACTTACAGCAGGAAATGAAGAACACCAAGATCACCATCGCCGGAACGGTCCTGAACGATGTGAATCCGAAGAACACCTCCAGCGGATACTATTACTATTACCAGCGCTACTACTTCGACAAATACTACGGAGAAAACACGAAATAGCACATGAACAACAACAGCCCAGGCAAACAAACCCGGGCTGTATTTTCTGTAATTGAAAATTTAACGGTAAGTTGGGGAAGATCATGTCAACATCCAGATCGGCCAAAGAGTGGTCAGAAAAAAGCTATAGACCGTATTGCCAGAAAAACAAAGAACGGTGCGACACCTTCAGGACCATGTCCAACATGGAGATCGCACCGCTGTATACGCCCGAGGACATCAGCGCCGCTTACGACGAGAATATCGGATACCCCGGGGAATATCCCTTTACCCGCGGCGTCTACCCGACCATGTATCGCGGACGGCTTTGGACCATGCGTCAGTACGCGGGGTTCGGGGATGCGCGGCAGTCCAACGAACGTTACAAATACTTGCTTTCGAACGGACAGACCGGACTGTCCGTCGCTTTTGACCTGCCCACTCAGATCGGGTACGATTCCAATGATCCCATTTGCGACGGAGAGGTCGGGAAAGTCGGGGTGGCGATCGATTCCCTGGCGGACATGGAAGTGCTCTTTGACGGCATTCCGCTGGATAAGGTATCGACGAGCATGACGATCAACTCGCCGGCAGCGGTTCTGCTCGCCATGTATGTGGCAGTGGCGGAAAAACAGGGCGTATCCCCCGAAAAGCTTACCGGAACGATCCAGAACGACATT
>JAFGVT010000191.1 GCA_016937825.1 Fidelibacterota bacterium
CTTCGCAATAATCGTCCAGCGGGGTCCGGAGGGCGCCGCCGATCAGCTCGCGTCCGTACACGTCTTTCATGTATTCGATGAAGTGTCGTTTATCCTGCATGGGTCAGAGGGTCCCGGCCAGACGGTCCCAGATCGCTTCGGCCGTTTCTGTCTTGCTCAGCAGGGGCAGGGCGAGGGGCTGGCGGCCGCGGAGAAGGAGTGTGACCCTATTGGTGTCCCCGGCAAAGGCGCTTCCGGCTTCGCGGGGATTGTTGATCACGATCCCGTCGAGGTGCTTGGCCTCCATCTTGGCGAGGGAATTCTCAAGCTCGTTCTCGACCTCCACGCTGAACCCGATCAGGGTCTGGTGCGTTTTGTGCTTTCCCAGATACAAAAGGATATCGTCGTTTGTTTCCAGCTCGAGGCGGGCGGGCAATCCGGTTTTTTTGATCTTGCCCGCATGGACGGTTCTGGGTTTGATGTCTTCGACCGCGGCGGCCATGACCACGATATCCGCGTCGTCAAACGTTTCGGTGACGGCGACTTTCATGTCCGCCGCACCGTTCACGCGGCGGGTCGTGCAGCCGAGGGGGTCGGGGAGGGACGAAGGACCGCTGACATAGGTGACGGCGGCGCCGCGTTTGGCCGCGGATTCCGCGAGGGCGTGGCCCATCTTGCCGCTTGAGGGATTGGAAATATAGCGGATGTCATCGATGGCTTCCCGGGTGGGACCGCCGGTGATCAGGACGCGTTTCCCCCTGAGGGGATCCGGCGTCTGGGACAAAAGGGCCTGTTCGAGGTAAAAAAGCAGGGTGCGTTCATCGGGCAGACGCCCGACGCCCCATCCTTCCTCGCCGGTCGCCAGCTCGCCCGTTCCGGGTTCGATCACGTGGTAGCGAAGGTCGCGCAGCAGCTGCAGATTGCGCTGAACGTGGGGGTTCAGGTACATGTTCTTGTTCATCGCGGGGGCGATGACGATCTTTTCGGGCCGGGCGACCAGCAGCATGGTGCTGAGCGCGTCGTCCGCGATCCCGCCGGCGATCTTGCCGATGATGTTGGCGCTTGCCGGGATGACGGCGACAAGGTCCGCCCGCTGAATGATGTCGATATGGCGCGTTCCGACAATGCCGGTGCGCGCCGTGAACATATCCGTAATGACCTCTTTGCCGGAAAAAGTCTCGAAAATAAGCGGACTCATGAACGCCTGCGCGGACTGCGTCATCACCACGGTCACATCGCAGCCGATGTCGCGGGTCAGCCGCCGGAGCAGGGACGCGCTTTTATACACCGCGATCCCGCCGGTCAGGCCGAGGACGATGGATTTGCCTTTCAGCGCTGACATGCCTATTTTTTGGTTTCGGGTTCGTCTTCGGGTTCGTCGCTCTTGTCGTAGCTGAAGCTGATCTCGCCCTTTTCGTAATCTTCCATCGCCATGGATGCGGGCTTTTCGAAGGAATCGAAATCCACATCGCTTTCAAAGACCTCGTCGCTGTCCGGATCCGTCATGTTCTGGATCGGATAGTCTTCGCTGCGCTTCTGGTTGATCTGACGGGCGCGGGTTGCCATCACGGTGATCGCTTCAAATATATCGTCGGGACGTTCACCCTTGAATCGAAAATCTTTTTTCATTGGATTGCCTCCAGTTTGTTCACAATAATGGTTTCGATCTCTCTGACCGTAAGGTCTAATGTATCATTGATGATCACATGGTCAAACTTTTCTTTTTCGCTGCGCTCCTCGGGAATGCGGGACAGGCGCTTCCGGATGTGCTCTTCGCTTTCCGTTCCGCGCGCCCGGAGCCGCTGCTCCAGAACGCTCATGTCGGGGACGTCGATGAAGAAGCTGACGGTGACGTCCGGGTAGGCGCGCATGATGCGCAGGGCTCCCTTGACGTCGATGTCCAGGATCATGACTTCGCCGTTCGTCAGGGCCGCGTCCAGAGGGGCTTTCGGCGTTCCGTACAGATCGCCGTGCACCTGCTCGTGCTCGATGAACGCCCCGTCCGCGATCATTTTCCGGAAGGTGTCCGTGTCAATGAACGTATAATGGACGCCGTGCGTTTCGTTGTTTCGGGGCAGGCGGGTCGTGCAGGAAACGGAGAACAGCCACTGCGGATGTTTTTCCCTCAGGGCGCGGACGATGGTGGATTTCCCGCCGCCGCTGAAGGAAACGAATATGACCAGAAGTCCCTGTTTCATTGGATGTTCTGCACCTGTTCCCGGAGGATCTCCAGTTCGTTCTTGATCTCCACCACGTGCTGGGAGATGCCCGAATGGGAAGCTTTGTTGCCCATGGTGGTCACTTCGCGGTTCATTTCCTGCAAAATGAAATTCAGGCGTTTTCCGACCGATTCTCCTGAATCCAGATAGGTGTCGAATTGGCTGAGATGGGAATCGAAACGGTCGAGCTCTTCGCTGATGTCGAGCTTGTCGGCCATCTGGACGATCTCCTGATGGATGACCAGCTCATTGGGCTCTTCCTTCAGCAGTGCGGCGATGCGCGAGCGCAGGGTCTGAATATGGCGCTGGATGTTCTCGTTCTGCATGTCGCGGATCGATTGCAGCTGGCGGGTGATCGAGGCCAGGCGTTCGCGGAAGATCGCCCGGATGAACTCGCCTTCCTGCTTTTCCATGTCCAGAAGTCCCGCCACGGCCCGTTCAAGCACCTTCAGCATTTCGGCTTCCAGCACCTCGTGCCCGATGCTGTTCTCCTCAAGGGTCAGCAGTTCGGGCTGGGCAAGCAGGTCCTGCATCGTGATCTTCGGATCGATCCCGGTCTCGTCGGATATCTGCCGCACGGTGGCGACGAATTTTTTCAACAGGGGCATGTTGGGGACGTAGGACGCCAGGGGCGTGCCGGACGAACCCATATTGATAAAACAATGAACGTTCCCACGCTGGACGCGGTCGCGCAGGTATTTCCGGACCGGCTCCTCAAGGAAATTCAGGAATTTCGGGACGGCGACAAAGATCTCCAGAAAGCGGCTGTTGACCGATTTCAACTCGATCGTCACGCTCATATCCCGGATCGTTCCCTCGGCCTTCCCGAAACCTGTCATGCTCGTCAGCATCGGCGCTCCTTTTTATGCAAGCATAAGATACAATAATTCGCTCAAATTACAAGTGAAAAGATAAAGGATC
>JAFGVT010000041.1 GCA_016937825.1 Fidelibacterota bacterium
CTGCAAACCGGTTATAATATCGTCGTCAAACCAGACGTCGAGCCCCTGCTCATCGTAGGAATAAATAAAGGCCCGCGGATTTTCCTTATCCGACACATCTTCGATCATCGGATCCTCCCACCCCAACTCCCGGATCGCTTCAAGGGCGTCCGGACGTTCCATTCCGGCAGAGAGCTTCCCCCCGATCGAATAGACCGGATTCCCGATCGTGATCACCAGCAGACGGTCGCCTTCCGCGTCGCTGAAGGTGAAGGACACATCAAGATCGTCGTAATAATAATGTTCGCACGATTCCCCGTCCTCTTCGTTGGTGTCAATGTCATCCGGTTCGCCGAGCATGTCAAGCAATGCTTCCCGGCTGATGCCGAAGCGGATGCTCCCCATCCCGACACCGGGAACGACCTGCCATTTTTCATCCATAGTCACTCCTTGTTCTGCATGATGCGAATTTAGGAAAAGCCGGCCATCATTTGCAAGCGAATAGGCATTCCGGTAAAAACAATACGGATCCCGGGATCGGAAGCTTGCAGGATATTTATATTTGTATCCGGGTGAAAAAAACCTAAACTACATAATTGAGACCAAGACCTGTCAAGATCATTTTTTAGCCGAAAGGATCCTGAAATGAAACGCATGGCCGCACTTCTGATCTTCATGTTCCTGCTTCCGGGCCTGAAAGGAAAAGACCTGATCGAACTGGTGGAAAGCATTCCGCTTGAGACCACGCTTGATAATGCGGATATCCGGAACACGCAGGACGTCTGGCTCGGGATGATCCGCTCCGCAAAAAAGACCCTCGATTTTGGCGAATTCTATATTTCCCATCAGGAAGGAGAGTCCCTAACACCCGTTCTGGATGCGGTTGTTCTTGCCGCGGACCGCGGCGTAAAAGTCCGGTTCATCGTTGACGGGAACATGTACAAAACCTATCCCGGAACAGCGGACAAGCTGAACGAACATCGGAACATCGACGTGCGCATTTACGATCTAAGCCGGATCACCGGCGGGGTGCTGCACGCAAAGTATTTTATTGTCGACGATAAAGAGATATTTCTCGGATCGCAGAATTTCGACTGGCGGGCTCTTGACCATATCCACGAGCTGGGGATCAGAATCAGGAACAGGGAACTCACAGGGTTTTATCGGGAACTGTTTGAACTGGATTGGGCGCTGGCGGCAAAGGGGGCGGACACGGAAGGCCTGCTAAAGGATATCGCAGCCGCGAAAGATCTTCAGGACTTCCGGGTGAACTCACACGAATACGGCGACGTCAGACTTATCCCGACCGCCAGCAATCCGAAGATCATCTATCATGTCCCGAACTGGGACGAAACGCAGCTGATCAACATGATCGCGGCGGCAGAACACACGGTAAAAATTCAGTTGCTGAGCTATAAGCCCTTGTCGGGAAAGGAACTTTACAGCGCTCTTGATCTTGAGCTTCGCAAGGCAGCCGCCCGCGGCGTAAAGATCGACATGATCCTTTCCGACTGGAATTATGCCTCCCCCGGAATTGATTATATCAAATCCCTGCATGCCATTCCCAATATCGAGATCCGCTTCTCAACGATCCCGGACTACAGCGGAGGCTATATCGGCTATGCCCGGGTCGAACACTGCAAGTACATGGTCGTCGATTCAAAGACGACCTGGATCGGCACGTCAAACTGGTCGAAAAGCTACTTTCACAACGGAAGGAATCTCGGGATCATTCTGGAGAACGGACCCTTGTCGGAAAGGGTGTCGCAACTCTTCATGAAAAGCTGGGAGTCCGGGTATTGCCGGCCTGTTGAAGCGGACAAAGCATATCAAACGAAAGTCATCGAAGAATAAAGAAATTATCTGTGCAGATCGTTCGCGTAGAACAGTGAATTCGCACGCAAAGAATCGACCCGCTTCATGATCTCTGAATATACCAGGACCGTATCTTCGGCATGATAGACCCAGTCGACCTTGAAAGAACTTTCACGCCGCCAGGTGAAGTCCGGGGAGGTGGACGTCAGCCAGTTCGCAAAATTCAGATGCATGAAAGACTCCGGATATACCGTGGATCCCGCCCGGGAAAATTCGTGAACGGCAGAGGGTTCCGTAGACTTATCAAGATAATAAGCAACCCGTCCGCCGGCGATCCGGATGATCAGGATGTGCCAGCCCGGCATGGGCATCGGCAGCAGGGTCGAGACCTTGTCCTCTTTAAAGGGTCTCTCCCGGAAAATTTCCCAGGTTGTGAAATGAAGAGCGCCTTGCCGGGACTCCGGTCCCGACCAGACGTCGCAGGGCAGATACTCGGCGTCACATTCGGAATAAAGGGAATCGCTCCCCGAACAAAAGGGTGAAATGAGATAAAAGGTCTGGACGTTGCCATCCAGCGTCCTGCGAAGCGCGTGATCGAAGAACAGCTGGGCGGCATAGGTGCCCTCGCGAAAAACGGGACGATTTTCTATGCGGCTGAGTTCGATGTTCTCAATCTGTCCGTCGGTCCTTGCCCCAAGGATCATGATCCGGTTGTCCGAACCCGGCTGGGCCAGTGCAAAACGGATAAGGGCCCGGGAATAAACGGCACCGGCAGGCGGCGCGTTCCTGCCGTCAACGACCGTCCAGCCGTGGGCATCAAGCAGGGGATCGTCCGCGCTGCGATAATTGAAATCATCAAAGAATTCTCCCGCCGGCACCGAAGACCAGTACACAAGAGAGATCATGCATAATAAAATAAAAAAGCGTTTCACAAAAAACCTCCGGACAGGGTTTATTTGGCAAACAGGATCAATGAAAAGGTGCCAACCTCAACCGCATTGGCATCGTGAGTCACAATAATTCCCGAGTAAATGTTGGGAGCGACCGCAATCCCCTTGCAGATCAATTCAGGAGCAAAGGGGCCTTTCAGCTTATAGACCCAAGTCATTTCCTGCGTAAGTTTATTGATCGTCAGAACATTTCCTTTCGGAAAGGTTTTATTTTCGATCGTCGCAATATAGTCTGTATTTGAATCGTGTGTCTGCCTGATCGTAACCTCCAGGGGGACATTGTTCGTGGTCAGCAAAGCACTCATTGTCTTTTTCAGGACAAAAGATCCGGGTTCCTTTGGAGAGGACGGCGGATCCTTGACCTCTTCGGTCTCCTCATTTGATTCCGCGGATCCCTCTTCTGTCTCTCCGGGAAGCTCAAAATAGAGCGTGGTGCGGTTTTTTCTCAGGTCAAGGGGCTGATAAACGTAAACCGGACCGTTGCCGGTGTCATGTCGCAGGACCGCCCGCGCGGAATCCACCTTGTTCAGGATCAGCGAATACCGGGTGAAACCAAGATCGCAGTAACCGCTTTCGGCGATCGGTGCATGCACGTACAATTTATACTCGCCGTTGATACGGACCTGGATACCCCCTTTGCACTTTAAGCGTTCTTCTTCCGGGGCATTCAGATAGATGCGGAATTTTTTTTGTTCGTTCATATGCTCGGCTACCGACGCCATCTTGTTGCTCAGATCGTTCAGTTTTTCCTGACGCGCTTCTTCGCGGAGCCGCTGAAAAAGGGGTGCCAGATAAGGGAGAAGACGCTCCTCTAGATATTGTTTTTTTACGTTCGCGATCTCGTCGGTCGTAATAAGTCCGCCGGAGATCTTTTTGTCGATCTCATCGTCGGTGATCGTAAAATAGGCATTCAGATAAGCAGAGATCTCCGACTCAACCGCCTTGTCCCCTTCAAGCTTTTCAATGATTGCCCGCCACGCTGTCAGATCGCGTTTCCCGGGGCCTTTTTCATAGTAAATGAAGTAAGCCTCACGCAGCGCTTCCTGGCGCTTGCCGACGGACACCTCTCCGAACGAGGTTAGCATATAATCGAAAACCTGCAAGCCGGCCCCTGCGATCTTCAGGGCTTTCCAGCCCCAGGTCCCCATTGCATAGAACATGGAGGTCTTGATCGAATTGCTTACGGCGCTCAGGGTATCCTTGTTCGCATAATTCCCCAGGATCTGCAGCAAGGCCAAACCGTTCCCGATATTTCCCATCGTTGAATTGATCTTTTCCAGAGCCGCCGGCTCAAAGAGTTCTGCGATCATTCCCTGGGGAAGCCCTTCGAGCGAATACGCGTCCGTAAAAGCTTTCCAACCCTCTGCAAGGGCCTTTTCCGTATCGGGATGGCGTACATCCTTGAAAATATCCTTGTAGAAAGACCGCTTGTTCACCAGGTCGCTGATCGTCGACCAGGAACAATAGGTATCCATCGTTTCCTGCTGGGCGGCCAGGGGAAGGACCGCCATCACGAAAACCAGGAAAAGGACGGTCTTATTTATCCCGAATTTCCCGGATCGGGGTTTCAGGAAAAAAACCGAACGGGTCATGAGAAGCACTCCTTTTCGATAAAACAGTTTTCGCGGATGTGCTGCCCTTGGCGGCTGGATCCCTGCTGCAAACGGGTTATGACCTTTTTCATGCCTATCATAAAAACCTCCGGCCGCCGGCGTCCGGGAATACCCGGAAGAAAGCACTTCATTCATGTGGAAAATACGGTTTTTCAGCCGGAAGCAAAAGAGAATTTACCCGCCTCCCGCTTTCCGAAAACCTCTGCGGCTATAAAAAAATCATGATAATTCGGTTTTAATTCGAAGGGAAAGCGTAGTATATTAACAGGCTATGAGACTGCTATTGAAAATGAGCCTTCTTTTCTTCGATACTATTCAAAGGACTTACCCTATATGAAAAAACTACGCCGAAACGCCCGGATGTTAAGCATTCAGCTATTGTATGCATATTTGCAGCAGGGCGACGAAACCCTGGAGAACGTAATACAGCGAAGCATGTCGCTGAATGACGAGCCCGAATTTGACGAGCCCTTTTTCCGCACCCTGATCTACAAGACCGTCAGCGAGCTCGACCATCTGGACGAACGCATCGTCCGGCGTTCGAAGAACTGGGACTTTTCCCGCATCACCCTGATGGATAAGATCATTCTCCGCCAGTCGATCGCGGAGATGATGTTCATTGAGGACGTACCGCCCCGGGTGACCATTTCCGAAGCCATCGAACTGGCAAAGGATTTCTCAACCGAAGAAAGCCACGTGTTCGTGAACGGGATGCTTGACCGGATCTATAAGGACCTGGTCGAAGAAGGGATCCTGCAGCCGGACATTAAACCCGTGAAAGAGGGATAGAACAGGTATGATATTCGACAAATTGCTGATAAAGTTATTCGGGACAGCCTCCGACCGCTACTTGAAAAAGGTTACCGGGATCATTGCGGAAGTCAACGCCGCCTGCGAATCCATGAACGCGATGAGCGATGACGATCTGAGAAAGCGCACCCGGGAAATGATCGCGCAGATCGCACAGCGGCGCGAGGCGGCAAAAGCCGAAGCGGAAGCCGGCAATACGGCCCCGGAAACTGTGGATGCCGCGATCTTTGAAGCGGAGCAGGCCGCCTTGAACGAACTGAAGACCGAAGCCTTCGGCATGGTGAAACAGGTCTGCAAGCGCCTGGTCGGAACGACCGTGCACGTGGTCGGTCACGACCTTGTCTGGAACATGGTCCCCTTTGACGTGCAGATCCTCGGCGCCGATGTGCTGCACGAAGGGAATATCGCCGAAATGAAGACCGGCGAGGGAAAGACCCTTGTCGCCACCATGCCGATCTTCCTGAACGCCCTGACGAAACGCGGCGTGCATGTGGTGACCGTCAACGACTATCTTGCAGAGCGCGATGCCGAATGGATGGGCGTGATCTACCGCTTTCTCGGCCTGAGCGTCGGGAAGATCCTGAACTCCATGCCGCCAAACACCCGAAAAGAAGAATATGCCTGCGACATCGTCTATGGAACGAACAATGAATTCGGCTTCGACTACCTTCGCGACAACATGGCGGTCCGCCACGAGTACATGGTCCAGCGCGGCCATTACTATGCTATCGTCGATGAGGTGGACTCGGTGCTTGTTGACGAGGCCAGAACGCCGCTGATCATTTCCGGGCCTGTCCAGTCCAACTCCCATGAACGTTATAAGAACCTCCGCCCGCAGGTCGAGCGCCTCGTCCGTGCGCAGAAAACAAAGGTCAACGCCCTTCTTGACGAGATCGCCAACACCCCGGACGACAAGGAACACGAACTGGCGCTCGGGACCCTGCTCCTGCAGGTCCAGCACGGGGAGCCCAAGAACCCCCGTTTTTTGAAACTGATGCAGCAGGCTGACATCCAGGACAAACTGTTCCGTACCGAAAACTATTACATGCAGGAAAAACGCCTGCACGAAGTGGACGATATGCTCCTGTACGCGATCGATGAAAAAAGCCACACGATCGTGATCAGCGACGAAGGCCGCAAGGTCCTGAATCCCGAAGACCCCGAATATTTTGTCATTCCCGATATCGGCGAGGAATTCGTCCGGATCGACGACGACCCCGTGCTTTCGGCGGAAGACAAGACACGGGAAAAAGCCGAGGTTCAAAAGAAGCACGGGCAAAAAAGCGAGATGATCCACAATATCACCCAGCTTTTGAGGGCTTATGCCCTGTATGAAAAGGACGTGGAATACGTCGTGAAGGACGGCAAGGTCCTGATCGTGGACGAATTCACCGGCCGTATCCTGCCCGGCCGCCGCTATAGCGACGGTCTGCACCAAGCCATCGAAGCGAAGGAACGCGTCCGGATCGAAGGCGAGAACCAGACCCTTGCGACCATCACGCTGCAGAATTATTTCCGCATGTACGACAAGCTCGCCGGCATGACCGGGACTGCCGCGACAGAAGCGTCCGAGTTTGAACAGATCTATAATCTTCAGGTCATCAGCATCCCGACCAACCAACCGGTGGTCCGTATCGATCACGACGACCAGATCTATAAAAGCCGTCAGGCGAAACATCAGGCCATCGTCAACGAGATCGCCGCCTGTTTCAAGAAAGGCCAGCCGGTCCTGGTCGGTACGATCAGCGTGGAGATCTCCGAAATGCTGAGCAAGAACCTGAAGCGTGCAGGCATACCCCATAATGTCCTGAACGCAAAACAGCACCAGCGGGAAGCCGAGATCGTCTCCCTGGCCGGCCAGCCGGGCGCCGTGACCATCGCGACCAATATGGCCGGACGCGGGACCGATATCAAGATCACCGATGAGGTGCGTGAACGCGGCGGACTGAAGATCATCGGGACCGAACGCCACGAATCCCGCCGTATCGACAACCAGCTTCGCGGCCGTTCCGGACGTCAGGGCGATCCCGGGGAATCGGTGTTCTTTATCTCCCTGGAAGATGATTTGATGCGTCTTTTCGGGAATCTCAAAGGCAACGCCCTTCTTGACGCTATCCCGGATGACGAAGTGATCGCCATGCCCATGATGACACGAATGATCGAACGCGCCCAGAAACGCGTTGAAGAGCGGAACTTCGGGATCCGAAAACACCTTCTTGAATACGATGACGTCATGAACCAGCAGCGTGAGGTGATCTATGACCGCAGAGCCTATGCGCTCGAAGGGGGCAATCTTCAGAAAGAGATCGAGACCATGCTGGAAGACTATGTCCGCAGCACTGTCGAAGAACAGACCGCGGACAATAATCCGGACAACTGGCAATGGGACGAATTGCGCCAGGAAATGCTCAGTGTGCTGATGTGCGACATCCCGTCGCAGACAGAGAACATCACGCGCGATGAACTTATCGGACATTTCATGAAACAGGGGCGGGAAACCTATCAGCGGAAACTGTCACTGTTCCCTCCGGACGTCATGCGTGATTTCGAACGCTGGGCCTATGTGAACAGTATCGATGGATTATGGAAAGAACACCTCTATGAACTCGATCAGATCAAAGAAGGCGTCGGCCTGCAAGCCTATGCGCAGAAAGATCCGCTTTTGATCTACAAATCGGAAGCCTTCGAATCCTTCCGGAACCTGCTGAGCCTGATCAATAAAACAACACTCCGGCTTCTCTACCGTACCGAGATACAGCTTCGCGAAGAGCCGCGCCCGCCGATGCATCAGCCCCTTCAGGTGCAGCAGGCTCAATCCCAGAACATGGGGTTTGCCGGCGGCGGTGCGGGAGCTCCGTTGCCGCCGCAGCCCAAAGTGCCTCAGGCGGGTAAAACCGAACCCATCCGGCGTGACCATCCGAAGGTCGGCCGGAACGATCCCTGTCCCTGCGGCAGCGGGAAGAAATACAAGAACTGCCACGGGCAGGTGTGATCTTTCGTAAGACGTGAGACGTAAGACGTGAAACGTCCGCCAACCGACCTGTGCGTAGATGTAAGCTTGGCGCGGGCTGGCAAGACGTAAATCGTAAGATATAAAGAGGGCGAGGTATCGAATTTTAAATCAATACCGAGCCGGATCAGCCGGAGGTCGTGAAGACAATCCTCCCCAAGTTCAGCCGTTTTCCCTTTATTGCGGATAGATCAGCGCCGAAGTATCGTAGCCGTATCCTTCGGCGATGCTTTTCAGGCGGGCGAAAACGTTTGGGTCCATTTGCGGCGTGCGCGAGAGGAACCACAGGTATTTCGTGGAACTGCCCGCGACGAGCACCCACTGGTAATTGACCTCATCCAGAGCGATCATATTGTAATCGGCATAAAAGGGTCCGAAAAATGAGACTTTGAGCCTGCCGGGCTCCGCGGGATCCGGCAAAACGGCCTTGCCCCGGGCCTGCGTGAACTTGCCGCCGGGTTTGATGCCGGAATTCAGGACCTGCACACGCGTGCGGCCCTGCCTGTCTGGTTCAAGAAGCGTGTAATTGGCGGTCGTTTTGGTCATGCCCTTTTCAAAGCTGACCTCAAGGCGGGCGTATTCATACCAGGTCCCCAGGTATTTCCCGAGGTCCACCTTTTCCGCCGTTTTCATGTTTCGGGAAAAATCCGCAAATTCCATCGTACCGCACCCCATGATGATCAATGATAATGCCAGAAGCAACACCTTTTTCATTGTATGTTCCTTTTTTAAGAAAGTAAGTTAAAGAAGCTAAACATTATTTACAAAGGTATTTATCGTATGGCAAATGTTTTGCGCAGAGACAGGGACCCGCCTTCGTGATCGTGCAGCACCGCGCACAGCAGGTAAAGTCCGCGCGCCGGATATGATCCGTTCTGCGTTTTCCCGTCCCAGAAGATCAGGGCAGAGGGCTGAGAGAACAGGGATCGTTCCATCCTGAAAACCGTCTGCCCGGCGGCATTGAAGCAATACAGCTCGCAGCAGGACAACGGCGTTTCCGAATCGACCGTGATCTGAAGGGCGGCATCCGCTCCCGGCTGAAAGATCTCGGGAAAAACGGACAGGGCATAACGCTGTCCGGGCAGCGGGGTGACGCTGTTCCGCACGCCGGGGCTCATGCCGCCTTCCGCCACGCTTGCCAGCCAAAGGCCGGGATCGTCCGACGGGAGGGTTTCGGCCTGTTTTTCGAGACTTCGGCCGGGTTGCAGTCCGGGATGGTCGCGCAGATCAAAACGGTCCATTTCCCGCCCCCGGGGATCGTACAAAACAAGAAGCGCGCCCCCATTCGGCAGGGCGGGAAAGGAAGCGAAGGACAAGCGGCGGCTCAGCGGCACCTGAAGGACGGGATCGTCCGCGTCGCAGATCACGGTAAAGCCCGTGCCTGCGGTTCCCGACAGGATCAGCCGGGCGTTGTTCACCCCGATCGTCCAGTTTTCAAGATCGCAGTCCGCCTGTGTGCCGAAAAGCTCTATGAACTCCGCCTGTCCGTAGGTGTCCGAAGGATTGGTCATCACTTCATTGAAGCGCAGCGGCGGATCGGAGGGATCAAAGGGGGCATAGTAACGAAACATGCCCGAGCAGCGTGCGGTATCTTCCGTAGCGAACCGGCAGGCGTGCGTTCCCGGCACGAACAGAATGGACGTATCGGGAAAACACAGAACCGTATCGCCGGGGAGGGTTGGGGGGAGTGCCAGGGTCTGCGATCCTGAGGATGTTGATAAGAACAGCGACTGTTCTTCCATCGGGGAATAGCCGTCGTTGACCAAATGAAGGCAGAGTGTTTCGGATACGGGTAAAAACATATTTTCCTCAAGGCATCGAAGATGGTGCATGCGGCGCCGGGTACGGTTCATGCTGCCGGGGGAGCCCGTAACGGAATATTCCCAGTTGGCGGCACCTCGCATTTCCAGCGAAGTGTCTACCAGCAGCATGGCACAGTCATCGGGAATATCCCAGGTGCTGTCATAGCGGAGATCGCATATGAGCGGGCCGGAGGGGCCCGAAAGACGGATGATGTCCTCACCGTTGTTCAAACCGCGCCATGCCGCCGGATAGATCACATTATTCACAAAAGGAAAGTCGTCGTGAAAAGATGCGGACTGCGCCGCCACGACAAAGGAATCCGGCATCAGGACATAGTCACAGTTGAGAGAGATCTCGCCGGTCATGTCCGCGATCCGCAGCCCGCGCATCTGAACGGGAAGCAACGCGCGTGAAAATAATTCGATATA
>JAFGVT010000042.1 GCA_016937825.1 Fidelibacterota bacterium
CCTCCCGTAGGAGTCTGGGCCGTATCTCAGTCCCAATGTGGCTGATCATCCTCTCAGACCAGCTACTGATCGTAGCCTTGGTGAGCCGTTACCTCACCAACAAGCTAATCAGACGCAGACCCATCCATCGGTGGAAGCCGAAGCCCCCTTTCATCCCGGAAAATCATCCCGGGATCTTATGCGGTATTAGTGTCAATTTCTCGACGTTATCCCCCGCCAATGGGTAGGTTATCTACGTGTTACTCACCCGTTCGCCAGTTTCAGCCTCAAGCAAGCTCGAAGCCTTTCCTAGACTTGCATGTGTTAAGCACGCCGCCAGCGTTCATCCTGAGCCAGGATCAAACTCTTCATTGTATTATTTTTAATAATTTGTTTTAAATCAAATCTCGACAAACTACTTTGTCAAGCTGAACTCTCTTGAATCACGCATAACATACACCCTGATTTTCAAATAACTTCGTTTTTTCAACGCAAGCTCATAATAATACTCTAATCGAAACTTAATGTCAAGTTATTATTAACTTATTTTTCCTCGTTTCGCTAAGCAGTCATTATCAAAAAGCCGTGAATAATAAACCCTTTCAGGGTGAATGTCAACACTTTTTCATCGTTTTTATTTTCTTTTTTTTCCGGGGTGTGTAACCCCTTATATGTTAGGATATTACGATGCGAAAAAAAATTATTTTTCCGTCTTGCCGGGCGGTATTTTAGGCTTTTTTACTCTGTTCCGGCGTGTAATTTAACGTCCGCGTGAAACGAGGTGAGCGAAATGCCGTTTCCCGAAACGCATAAGATCATTCCCGCAGGATCGCCAGGGCGGCCTGCGCCACGTCCTTTACGCCTATCGTCGCCATGCATTGTCCGCACAGACGCCAGTCCGAACGCCGGTGACGGCAGGGGACTTCGGGGGAAATGACATGCCCGAAAGGTCCGTAAGGCTGCGTAAGCCCGGGATCCTGGGACCCGAAGATCGCCAGCGCGTGGGTTCCCAGCGCCGCCGCAAGATGTACGGCCATTGAATCGCAGCCGATGAGCAGGTTCGACCGGGCGATCAGACCGGCAAGCTCGAACAGGCTTCCGGAGACCGGCGCCACGCCCGCGGGGACCTTTTCTCCCGGCGGGGCGATCCAGCGCACCTCAAATCCCTGTGCGGACAGTTCGTCTTTCAGGGCGAGCCAGCGCTCTGCCGGCCAGCGCCGCTGGGGATGGTTTGCTCCGGGATGCGGCAGGAGCCTGTCAGCTGGTTTTTCGGTGTCCGGGAAGAGAGCCAGCCGGGGGGTTCTTTCGGGAATGGGGATATTCAGCTGCGACAAGAGGTCGAAAGGCCTTTCGACCTGATGCTTTTTATAGGGGTACTCGGCAAGGTGGGTCAGCCAGGCGGCGCCCCCGCTAAAGGTGAACCCGCAACGGTACTTGCTTTTGTATTTGCGCAGCAGCTTAAGGCGGCGCACGTCGCCATGGAAATCGAATACCATATCGTAGGGCGTATGAAGGGGCGTTTGTTTCGGGAAACTGAGAACAGTATCCGCCAGCCGCCCCTTTTCGGCAAGCTCCCGTACTGCCGGGGTGCACAGCAGGTCGATCCGGGCGTTGGGATAGTTTGCTTTCAAGGCCTTAAGCGTGGGGATCAGCATCAGGACGTCCCCGATGCACTGATGTTCCTGCACGAGGATGCTTCGTATTTTATCGTGAACGATGTAGCGGTTCGCTTTCGGGGATGGCATGTAATGGCCCGCGATATGGCTGACAAAACGAGCCCAGTATAATTTTTCGGGGTGAAATATTTCCTGATCGCCGATGTGCATGTCAGAGCCCGATCTTTTGGTAGTAGTCGTACAGGGCCTTGCCGACCGATGAGATGTCGTGGTGTTTCCGGACCCAGAGCGTCCCTTCCCGGCCCTTGGCGTTCCGCAATGCGGGGTCGCCGGCCAGTCCGTCCAGCACCTCGTAGAGCGTGGAGGCATTGGCATTGACAAAAGGATGGTCGGGTACGAAATCGCAGTAGGCCGCATTCATTTCCGTCACCGTACAGACACCCAGTGCGAGAGACTCGACGGAGTTCATGCCGTATCCCCAGCCTCCCCTGTCGCCGATCTGGTCGATGAAGATATCGCTTTCCCGTTTCAGCTCCATGGCCTGCGCGTGCGGCAGGTTCTCGATCAGCTGAAAGCGTATTTTCCCTTCCCGTTCCAGTTTCCGGCAGACAGGAATAATGAAATCGCTTCCCTTGTAATATCGGTTCGTGGGAGCATGGCTGACACGGGGAATGTCGTGGATCCTGCGTTCCCGGCGGTGTTCCCGGATAAAGGCATTCACATCAAAGGGCAAGAACAGATAGTGAAGGTCGGGGTGTTTCTTCAACAGGTCGACCTCGTTGGTCAGATTCAGATCGCTGATCGCGTCAAGCGGCTTCAGCACGCCCCTGCTGCGAAGATCCTCCCCGTGATAATGGCAGACGATCTTTGCACCGCGGCGTTTCACTTCCTGTGCGAAGCGGGCGTCCTTATAAAAGTCCATTCCGGATTCAAAATGAACGACATCGGCGTCATAGAGGCCGTAGCGCGTCAGGGCTGCCCGTATGCGCGGATCCCAGTGCTTTTCCTTCCAGGAGATAAAGGCGGCATCAAAACGGCCTTCCGGCTCCCAAACGGGGGGATAACCTTCCCGCTCCCGATGGTATCCCTGCTTTCCCCGGTAGAGCTGGTAGACAGCATGGCGCAAGCGCTTGAGCAACGGACGGGTAAAATTAAAGGGCAGATTCAGGCAGATATCTTCCTGAAAGCCTTTGGGCGAATGATAAAAGGTGACGTAACGTGCGGTGTTGCCGTGCTGTTCGTGGATGCGCCGGTACAGACCGAGGGTTCCGACCGTATTTTCCGGCGATATATACAGGATATTCATATGTATCAAAGATTTTTATAATCAGCGACCGTTTTGTCCTTGAAAGGTTTCAGGAAAGCGCGCTGAGCTTCGATGAACAGCGTTTCGGTGCTGTAATGTTTTTCGGTCGGCAGTTTTATGGTTTCCCGCAGCCGGTACTCCGAAGAAAATTCGATCTTTTGAAGTGAGTCGATCACGTCGTTCAGCTGAATGTATTCGGGATTTTGGGCAAAAACAAAGCGCGGAATATCGCTGCGCACGGGATCCAGATATTCCAAATCCACCAATTCTTCGCATACGTCCGTCATCGTATTGAGACGAACGCCGAAATAATCGCAGAATTTATCGAGCGCCGGGATGGTTTTGCCCTTTCGGTAGTAGGAGTTCATCCATATCAGGATGGAAACGCCCAAATAGGCATGCGTGTAGTGCGTACTCGCCGTGACATACCCGCGGTACAGGTTCGTCAGCAATCGTCGATTCTGGAAAGTATATGCAAGTTCCGCCCCCAGCAGGATGATAACCCATGTCAGGTACATCCAGATCATGAACACGGGGATGGTCGAGAGAGATCCGTAAAAGCTGGTAATGCCGGCCATTCGCGTGACATAGAGATAAAAGAAGTTCTTTGAAAACTCCCAAAGGAAAGCGGAAAACAGTCCGCCAAAGAGGGCGCTCTTGAACAGGACCTTTGCCCGGGGCATGATCATGTTTAGGGTGACCATGATGAAAAGGGTTATCAGAAAGGGGATCAGGCGATTGTAGGTGAAGCCAAATGCCCGGTTGTTTTGTATCATCATATCCATGAAACCGCCCGAGGGCATGATGAAATTCTTTATCAGCGTATTCCCCAGTATCATCAGGGGCGTTAGGGTAAAAAATATCCAGAATCCCGTCAGCTTACGGAAATAGCTGCCGCCCTTTTTCACGCGCCATATCTCGTTGAATATGCGTTCCGAGATCACCAGGATGGCGGTTCCGGCCATCATCAGGCCTCCGATGGCGACGATGTTCACGACCCCGGTCGTTCCCAGAGCACGGAAAGCGTCTTTGGAAATGTTGCCTTCAAGCCACATCGCAAGCTGTTCGTGGAATTCGGGAACCAGGTAAGGGAAAATATTATTTTCGACATAGCCGATCACCAGTTCTCCGAGTCCGTAAAGACCCGCAATGCTGAAGATGAGCACGATCATGGGGATCAGCGATAAAATGGTCATATACGCAAGGCTGCCGGAATGCACCAGGCACATGTTCCGGTAAAAATCCCGGACGGTCAGATATAAAAGCCAGAATGCTTTCTGAAGAAAACGCCGGAACCCGGTGGTTTTTTCGACATCCCGAACAAAAAAGAAATGAAGGACTTTGTTCAATAGCGTATTTTTTTTCTTATAAGAGATCATAGTTCCACGACGTAACTAATAATTATCGGATTAATATAGAAATAAAAAGGGGAATGTTCAAGAAAATAGCACGCCTGCAAACGCCTCGACATTTTGGTCCTAACAAAAAGGGCCCTCTTGTTAAAGCAGGAGGGCCCGAAGGGTATCAACATGAACAGCGAGGTGCTATTCTTCAGGTTTTTCTTCAACGACTTCCGCATCCTCAGCCGGCGCACCGGGCGTTGTTTCGGGCGCTTCGGCAGGTTCTGCCGCCTCGATTTCCTCTGCAGGGGCTTCGGCGACGGACTCTTTTACGGCGTCTTTGGTTTTCTTTACTGCGGCGGGTTTAACGGAGGTTTTTTTGTCGCCTGCCTTTTTCTTGTCCTTTTTGGTTTCTTCACCGAAGAAATCGACCAGCTGGAGCAAGACGATCTTTGCCGTATCGTTGGGGCGGAACCCGAGTTTGATCATGCGCGTATAGCCGCCCTGACGGGTAGCGTAGACGGGCGCGATCTCGTCGAACAATGCCGCCGTCGCTTTTTTGTCGCGGAGGATGGCAAATGCCAGCCGCCGGGCATGGGTCGTGTCTTTTTTTCCATATGTGATCAGGCGTTCAACCAGACGGCGCGCTTCCTTGGCCTTTGCTTCCGTGGTTTTGATCTGTTTGTGGATCAAAAGGGAAATGGCCATGTTTGACAGCATCGCATTGCGATGACTGGCGCTGCGTCCCAGTGAATTGCCTCGTACTTGGTGTCTCATGATCTGCGTTCCTTATTTATTCACATCTTTCATATAGGGTGCAATATCCATTCCGAACCGCAATCCGAGATTGTCAAGTTTTGCAACCAGTTCGTTCAGCGATTTGCGGCCGAAATTCTTATACCGCAGCATTTCCTGTTCTTCTTTTACCACGAGGTCCGCGATCGAGCGGATATCGGCTGCCTGGAGGCAGTTGTAGGAGCGGACGGAAAGTTCAAGTTCGTCGATGCTGCGGAGAAGCTGTTTGCGAATCCGGAGTATCTCTTCGTCGATCTGTTCTTCCGGTTCAATGATGTTCTTGGATTTGAGTTCCGAGAAAGGCTTCAGGTGATGGATCATCATATCGGCGGCATAAGAAAGCGCATTGTCCGGGGTCATGGAATTATCCGTAAAGATCTCGAACATCAGTTTCTCAAGATCTTCCTTGATGCCGGATTGAAGTTTTTCGACTTCATAGTTCACTTTCAGGATCGGTGAAAAGATCGAATCGACCGGAATCGTATCCACCGGGGCATCCGGGGTCCTGTTCCGTTCGGCGGGTGAATACCCGCGGCCGCGGCCGAACCAGATCGTCAGGCTGATCTCTTTTTCTTCCTGAATGTTCATGATATGAAAATTCGGATTCATGATCCTGACGTTGGGATTATCCGCATTGAGATCTTTGGCTTTGATCTCTTTGGGGCCCTGGAGTTTCAGATTGACCTTGACGGGTTTCGATTCAACAAGATCGAGCTTGACCTGCTTGAGGTTCAGGATGATGGTCGTAATATCTTCCAGCACGCCTTCAATTGTTGAGAACTCATGAAGCACGCCTTCGAAGCGAACCGCCGTAATTGCACAGCCCGGAATAGCTGACAGCATGATGCGTCGCAAAGCGTTGCCTACGGTAGTCCCGAAGCCGCGTTCAAGCGGTTCGATGGTGAACTTACCGTAGCTTTCGGAGTAGGAATCCCGATCTACTTTGATTTTATCCGGAATTTGAAAGTTAGGCATTATTTCAATTCCTTTTCTTTTATGTTATTTTGAATACAATTCGACCACAAGCTGTTCATTGAAATTTTCCGGGATCTCGTTGCGATCCGGAGCCTTCATGAACACACCGGCCAATTTCGCCTTGTCGATGGACATCCAGGGTAAGGTATGATCGCCCTTGATCCGTTTCATGGAATCGAGGATGAGCGGGATGCGTTTGCTTTTTTCGCGAACGCGGATCTCTGAATTATCCTTAACGTGGAAAGACGGGATATTGACTTTTTGATTGTTTACCAGAAAGTGGCCGTGGGTCACCAGCTGACGGGCGGCGCGGCGTGTGGGTGCAAAACCCATACGGTACACGACGTTGTCGAGGCGGGATTCCAGCATCTGCAAAAGAACGTGGCCGGTGATGCCTTCTTTCAGGTCAGCTTTCTTAAAGTAATTGCTGAATTGTTTTTCCAATATGCCGTAGGTGTACTTGATGCGCTGTTTTTCGCGCATTTGAATACCGTAATCGGACAAGCGCCTGCGTGAAGAAGGTCCGTGTTCTCCCGGGGGATAATTCTTATTCATCCGTGTGAATTTGGGAGATTCGAAACACGGGTAATCCAAGCGACGACAGACTTTGCCTCGGGGGCCATTAAATCTTGCCATTAATATTCTCCTAAACTCTTCGACGTTTGGGTGGTCTGCACCCGTTATGCGGGATCGGTGTTACATCCTTGATCGCAGTGACCTGCAACCCTGCCAGGGCCAATGAGCGGATCGCCATTTCACGGCCGCCACCCGGGCCGTTCACTCTGATCTCAACTCGGGCCAATCCGGCATCCATGGCTTCGCGCGCGGCAACCTCGGCGGCCTGACCGGCTGCGAAGGGGGTGCTTTTACGCGAACCTTTAAAACCGACGCGGCCGGCGGTAGCCCATGAAATGGTATTGCCGTACTGGTCCGCAATGGTTATAACTGTATTATTGTAAGTAGCCTTGATAAAAGCGATCCCTTCCGGGTCTACTTTTACCTTTCTTTTCTTACGTTTAACTTGTTGTTGCTGTTTTTTAGCCAATTCAACCTCCTAAGGCGTAGCTCTTATACTTTACGTTTTTTCTTAACAGCGGCTTTCTTTTTGCCTTTACGTGTCCGTGCATTGTTCTTGGTGTTCTGACCGCGAACGGGTAAACCCCGGCGGTGGCGGTAACCGCGGTAACAGCCGATGTCCATCAAACGTTTGATGTTCATGGTCGTTTCCGTACGTAATGCACCTTCCACTTTATAATCATCAGCGATAACTTTCCGGATTGCGGCAACATGATCGTCGGATAAATCTCTAACTCTGATCTCCGGATCAATGTTCGCTTCAGCCAAAATGCGCATCGCGACTGTACGTCCGATACCAAAAATGTAAGTCAAACCAACTTTGACCTTCTTATCCTTTGGTAAATCTACACCTGCTATACGAGCCAATGTTTACCTCCTGATCAACCTTGTCGTTGTTTATGTTTACTGTTTGGACAAATCACCCGGACAACGCCCTTACGACGAATGATCTTGCATTTATCACACATCTTTTTTACTGATGCTCTTACTTTCACGATATTATCCTTTCATTATCCATTTCTCTGATCGCGTCCTCAGGCGCTATTTGTACCGGTATACAATGCGCCCGCGTGACAGGTCATAGGGTGACAGTTCGAGCGAAACCTTATCTCCCGGCAGGATCTTGATGTAATGCATCCGCATCTTGCCGGAGATATGTGCCAGGACCTCGTGTCCGTTCTCGAGTTCAACCCGGAACGACGCATTCGGGAGAGTCTCCAGAATGGTCCCGTCCACTTTTATCGCTTTTTGTTTTGCCATTTTATCACATGCCACCTGTTAAAATTACCGGACCTTTATCTGTGACCGCGATCGTGTGTTCAAAATGAGCGGACGGCTGCAGATCGCGGGTAACGACCTTCCATCCGTCGGGCAGGGTGCGTACCCCCGCCTTGCCCATATTCACCATCGGTTCAATGGCGATCACAAGTCCTTCTTTCAAAACCAATCCGCGTCCCGCTTTACCGTAGTTCGGGACTTGCGGATCTTCATGCAGCCGCCGGCCGATGCCGTGTCCGACCAGTTCGCGGACAACAGAGTAACCTGCTGATTCCGCACAGGCCTGAACGGCAAAGCCGATATCGGAAAGATGATTTCCGGGATGTGCTTTTTCGATCCCCAGCGCAAGACAGCGCTGTGTCACATCCATAAGTCTCTGCTTCTCCGGCGTCACATTTCCTACTGCGTATGTGCGGGCATGGTCGCCGTGATAGCCGTGTATAAACGCGCCGCAGTCGATGCTGACGATATCGCCTTCCCGGAGGAACACCTTATCGCTGGGTATTCCGTGCACCACTTCTTCGTTACGTGAGATGCAAAGCGTGGCGGGGAAGCCGTTATACCCCTTAAACGAGGGTTCGGCATGCTGCGAGCGGATATACGCTTCGGCGAGGGTGTCAAGTTTGCGGCTTGTAATTCCGGGGGTTATCCACGACTCCAGCATTACCAACGTGTCATGAACGATCTTTCCGGCGATCCGCAACAGCTCAATTTCCTCGGCCGTTTTGTAATAGATCATCTTAACCTTCTTGTCAATAAACTTAGAAGCGCCTTCTTCCTTTGATCCTGCCTTTTTTCATAAAGCCGTCATAGTGGCGCGAGATCAGATGCGACTCGATCTGCTGGAGCGTGTCCAGCGCCACGCCCACGAGAATGATCACGGATGTGCCGCCGAAAAAGCTGGCAAGCCCGTAATCGATACTCAATACCTTCATCAGGATATAGGGCATGATCGCAACAAACGCGAGCATGATCGCACCCGGAAGGGTGATGCGCGTCAGGATGGTATCAAGATATTCGGCCGTTTTTTTACCGGGCCGTATACCGGGTATGAACCCTCCGTTCTTTTTCATATTATCCGCCACTTCCGTGGGGTTGAATGCGATCGCGGTATAAAAATACGCGAACAGGACGATGATGATGGAATAGATCACCCAGTACGGCCAGTTCTCGACCGTGAACCATCCGCGGTTCATCCATTCCACATTGCTGAAAAGCATGCCGATGGAATTGGGGATGAATACGATGGTTTGAGCAAAGATGATCGGCATCACGCCCGAGCTGTTCACGCGCAGGGGGATAAAGGTGGATTGTCCGCCGTATATCTTTCTGCCGACAACTTTTTTCGCATACTGTACGGGGATCTTCCGGGTCCCCTGGGTCAGGTAGACCACGAAACCGATCACCACGACAAGGATAACGATCAGGATGATCTCGACCAGAAGATCGCGCGCGCCGGCGCGAAGCATGGTGATCTCATTCCCGATCGTGATGGGAAGCCGTGAGATAATATTGATCATAATGATCAGGGAGATGCCGTTCCCGATCCCGCGGTCGGTGATCTGCTCACCCAGCCACATCAGAAGCATGGTGCCAGTGACCAGGGCAATGATCGTCATGATCGTAAACCCGAATCCCGGATAGGCCACGACGGATTGGTAATTCGTTTGTAAATTCAGCAAATACTTTGCGACCGCCCATGCCTGCATGGCCGCCAGGAGAACCGTTCCGTAGCGTGTGATCTGCGTGATCTTCCGACGTCCGGCTTCACCTTCGTTGCGGAGGCGCTGAAAATACGGGAACACACTACCGAGCAGGGTGATAATAATGCTGGTGCTGATGTAGGGCATGATACCCAATGCAAATACGGTCGCCTTTCCCAGGGCGCCGCCCGCAAACATATCCCAAAGACCCAATAACGTATTGTCCATTCCCGATGCGGCCATCGCCAGTAATTTGGCGTCGATCCCCGGAAGGGGGATGTGCGCACCGACCCTGCAGAGGAACAAGACAAACAAGGTGAAGAAAAGGCGTTGCCTCAATTCCTGGATCTTGAACATGGAGCGAATGCTTTGCATCATAATACTAGCGCCTTTCCACCTGCGGCTTCGATCTTTTCTTTTGCAGTTTCGCTGAACGCATCGGCGGTAATTTCCATTTTCTTTGTCATTTCACCGTAGCCTAAGATCTTGACAGGTATGTTCAGTTTTTTGATAAGCCCATATTCAAACAGCACATCTGCGTTCACCGTCCCGATATCTTCGAGCAAATTCAAGGTCTGCAGATTGACGATCTGGTATTCCTGGCGGAAGCGCTTATGCGAAAAGCCGCGTTTCGGCGTCCGGCGCTGAAGGGGCATTTGTCCGCCTTCGAACCAGGGGTGGTGCTTGGATCCGGTCCGTGATTTCTGACCGTTCATTCCCCGGCCGGCCGTCGTTCCTCTACCGGAACCGGGACCGCGGCCAAGTCGTTTCGTTTTTTGCTTTACCGACCCTTCGGCGGGCGTTAATTTTGACAGACTCATGAAACCTCCTCTACATCCAGAAGATGGGGAACTTTGGCGATCATACCTCGCACCGAGGCGTTGTCCGGCAGGATCACGGTCTTCCTGATCTTGCCAAGACCCAGAGATTCAATGATCAGCCGCGTCTTGTGACGATAGCCGATCGTGCTCTTGATCTGGGTTATCTTAAGTTTTTTTGTTGTTTCAGTCATTTTAATTAAAAACCTCCTGAAGCGTAATGCCGCGGCGTTTGGCGACCGTATGGGCGTCTTCCAGTAATTCAAGAGCGCGCATCGTTGCTTTCACGACGTTATGCGAATTGGCGCTTCCAATGGATTTTGCAAGAATGTCGTGGACTCCGACCTGCTCCATAATGGCGCGGACCGGACCGCCGGCGATAATACCGGTACCCGGAGACGCGGGTTTGAGCAGTACCTTTGCGGCACCGTATTTTGCGGTGATCTCAAAGGGGATGGTCCCGTTGATAATGGGAACACGGATAATGTTCTTTTTAGCGTCTTCGCGGCCTTTTGAGATCGCATCGGTGACCTGATTTGATTTTCCCAGGCCGATCCCGACATGGCCTTTTCCGTCGCCAATCGCAACGATTGCATTGAAACGAAAACGGCGACCACCGGTAACCACCTTAGCGACGCGATTCAGCTTTATTAATTTCCCTTCACTCAGTTCGAGTTCCGACGGGTTAATTGATCTCAATGCGTTACTCCTCATTTAGAATTCCAAGCCATTTTCACGACATGCATCCGCCAGGGCTTTGACACGTCCATGGTATATAAAGCCGTTCCGATCGAAAACAACGGCTTTGATGCCCAATGCTTTCGCTTTATCGGAAATGGCCTTACCGACTCCGACACTGTACTCCGTCTTCGTTTTGTTCGCGAACTCCGCACGAAGGTCCTTTGCATAGGAACTGGCCGAGCAAAGAACTTCATGGGTTTCGTCGTTAACGATCTGAGCACTCATATGCATATTGCTTCTATAGACAACAAGCCGCGGACGTTCTGTCGTTCCGGACAGACGTTTTCTGATCCGGGTTTTCTTTTTGATCCGGGCTTCCCGTTTCTGTTTGCTTTTATCTTTCATGATCGATCCTTTATCGTGCTTTCGCTTTTCCGCTTGCTTACTTACCTGCGGTTTTTCCTGTCTTACGCTGGATCTGTTCGCCCACGTAACGAATTCCCTTGCCCTTGTAGGGTTCGGGCTTGCGGAGTTTGCGAATCTGTGCAGCCACTTCACCCACCATCTGTTTGTCGATGCCCGATACCTTGATGATATCGCGGGCAACGTTAAAGGTGATGCCTTCGGGCGCATCCATCAGTATCTGATGGGAAAACCCGAGGGACAGCAGCAGGCGTTTATTGTTCTTGACCTCACCCTGGAATCCGACGCCCACGATCTGCAGACTGATCTCGTAGCCTTCGGATACGCCGACGACCATATTGTTGATCAGGGCGCGGGTCAGTCCGTGGTAAGCTCTGTATTTCTTTTCATCGGAAGGACGCTCCACCTGGATCTCGTTCTGTTCCACTTTGGCGGTGATCCCTTCGGGAAAGGATTGCACGAGCTCGCCTTTGGGTCCTTTGACCGTGACGACATTATCTTTGATATCCACCGATACGCCGTTGGGTATGGGAATGGATTTTTTACCGACTCTCGACATAGTTATCCTCTCCTACCAAATCTTACACAGATATTCGCCGCCGACCTGCATTTTGCGCGCATCTTTATCGGTGATCACACCGTGGGATGTGGACAGGATGCCGATACCCAAACCGTTGTTCACGCGGGGAATATCCGTACTTTTTACATACATTCTGCGACCGGGTTTACTGATCCGTTCGATGGTATAAATGACAGAGCGGCCGTCTTCCTGATATTTCAGGTAAAGACGCAGCATGCCTTGTTTTCCATCTTCGATCAGAATAAAATCCTTAATGTAACCCTTTTCCTTGAGCACAAGAGATATCCTGGCCTTCAATTGGCTGGCCGGGATCTCTACCCAGGGATGTCCTGCTTTACACGCATTTCGTATGCGCGTTAAAAAATCTGCAATGGGATCTGTTACCATCTGTTACCTCTTTTTACCAACTTGCCTTTGTTACACCGGGTATTTCACCCTTTAAAGCCAGTTCACGAAAACAAATACGGCAGAGGCCGAATTTGCGGTATACGGATCTCGGACGCCCGCAGCGTGAGCATCGTGTATACTCCCGTGTTGAGAACTTGGGTTCGCGCTTAGCTTTTGCTATCAATGATTTCTTTGCCATAGTGAATGTGATCCTTATTTTTCATTCCGCCGGACAAAGGGGAAACCGAAACTCTTAAGCAGTTCATATGCTTCCTGGTCGGTCTTTGCCGTTGTCGTGAGCGCAATGTTCATTCCGCGAATAACATCTATCTTGTCATAATCAATTTCGGGGAAAATGATCTGTTCGGTGACGCCGATGGAGTAGTTTCCCTGTCCGTCGAATCCCTTATCGGAAAATCCGTTGAAGTCACGGATACGCGGTGTTGCAATATTAATGAACCGGTTCAGGAATTCATACATATTGACATCACGCAGGGTGACCATGATACCGACGGGATCGCCTTTGCGGATCTTGAAATTGCTGATGGCTTTCTTTGCGTAAGTTATCACCGGTTTCTGCCCGGCAATGGTCGTCAGATCAGTCATCGCATGTTCCAGCATGGCCTTGTCGTCTCGCGCCTTGCCAAGTCCAAGGCTCAGTGTGATCTTGGACAATTTCGGGACCTGCATCACATTCTTGTACCCGAAGGTTTTAACAAGATGCGGAATGATCTCTTTTTTATACATTTTTTGTAATGTTGGGATATCGTTCATCTTTTTTTACTTCCCTTCAGTCACAGTTTCGCCCGTTTTCTTTGAGTAGCGCACCTTGGAACCGTCATTCAGAATGCGGGTTCCGATACGGGTCGGCGTTCCGTTCACTACTAACATAACATTCGATGCGTGTACGGCAGCTTCTTTTTCTATAATACCGCCCTGAGGATTCTGCTGGCTGGGGCGGGTGTGACGCTTTACCAGATTCACGCCTTCAATGATCACGCGATTGGTCTTCAGGAAAACTTTCAGGACCTTGCCTTCTTTTCCCTTGTACTTGCCCGCGATCACCATTACCATGTCATTTTTCTTGATATGCACAGTGTTTCTCCTTACAAAACTTCAGGCGCCATTGATACGATCTTCATGTAGTATTTTTCTCTGAGCTCCCGTGCGACGGGTCCAAAAATACGGGTTCCGACCGGTTCACCCTGCGCGTTGATCAATACAACTGCATTTTCATCAAAGCGAATGTAGGAGCCGTCCGGCCTGCCTACCTCTTTTTTGGTACGGACGATGACAGCTTTGGAAACATCGCTCTTTTTCGCTGTTCCTCCCGGTATCGCCTGCTTGACGGTGACGACGATAACGTCGCCCACGCTGGCATAACGGCGACCGGAACCGCCCAATACTTTAATGCATTGTACAACTTTCGCACCTGTGTTGTCAGCAACTCTTAATCTACTTTCAACTTGAATCATCGCTTATCTGCCTTTCAACTTTGATGCTTTTATTTCGCTTCCGGCGCGTGATCGATGATCTCTTTGACGCGCCAGCGCTTGTTTCGACTCATCGGTCGTGTCTCAACAATGGAAATGGTATCGCCGATGCGGCAAGTATTCTCTTCGTCATGAGCCATGAATTTCCGGCTAAGGTTGATATATTTACCATAGACCGGATGCTTGATACGCTGCCTGACAAGCACCGTGACCGTTTTGTCCATCTTGTTGCTAACAACAACACCGATTTTCTCTTTACGATTTGTATACGTCATTACTGAACTTCCTGTTATTTACGCAATCCGAGTTCATATTCATGAATAATTGTTTTCAGCTGAGCGATCTCCCGCTTTAAAAAACGGATCTGACCGGGGTTCTCGAGCTGCTGAAGCGCATGCTGGAAGCGCAGATTCATCAGAGCTTCCTCGTCATCGCGCAATTTAACAATCACTTCATCTTGTGTTAATTCTTTCAATTCGGCCTTCGATAACATTCTATTATCCTCCCAGTTCGCGTCTGGCGACCATTTTGGCTTTAATGGGTAACTTGTGTGCAGCCAGACGGAATGCCTCTTTGGCCATGTCTTCGCTTACCCCTTCCACTTCAAAGAGGATCCTGCCGGGTTTGATCACCGCCACCCAGAATTCCGGACCGCCCTTGCCTTTTCCCTGACGGGTTTCTGCGGGCTTCTTTGACACCGGTTTATCGGGGAAGATACGGATCCACATCTTTCCGTGTTTACGAACAATACGCGATATTGCGACACGGGCGGATTCGATCTGGCGGCTGGTCATCCAGCATTCTTCCATCGCTTTCAGGCCATAGTCTCCAAAACTGACCTTGGAACCGCGAAAAGCCAAACCTTGTCTGCGTCCGCGATGTTGTTTTCTATATTTTACCTTTCTAGGCACTAACATAGCTTACTCCGATTTCTGTTAGATTGTAGATACTTCGCCATTGCAGATCCATACCTTGATACCGATGCACCCGTAGGTGGTGAATGCCGTAACTTCGGCATAATCGATATCCGAACGCAGCGTGTGCAGCGGAACGCGCCCTTCGCGCATGGTTTCTTTCCGCGCCATTTCAGCACCGCCAAGACGACCGGACAACTGGATCCTGATCCCTTCCGCGCCCTGACGCATGGTATTCTGGATACTGCGCTTGAGGATCCGCCGGAACGGCATTTTCTTGACCAGCTGCTGCGAGATGTTCTCGCCGACCAGGTGGGCGTTCAATTCCGGTTTCTTAATCTCTACAACATTTACGTTTACGTCAAATTGGGTCAGCTTTCTGATCTCTTCGCGTAACTGATCCACTTCCTTTCCCTTGGCGCCGATCACGACTCCCGGACGGGAGGTGTACAGCGTAATGGAAATTGCCTTGGATGTCCGTTCAATTTCAATCTTCGAGATCCCGGCGTTTGACAAGCGTTTATTCAAATATTTACGCAACATGAGATCTTCATTGAGCTTTGCGGCGAAGTTGCGCTCATCGTACCAGTTTGAGAGCCATTCCCTGGTAATACCCAGACGGAAACCGTAAGGATGTGTTTTCTGACCCAAGGTTTACTCCTTATCTTTCGTGTCGTTCTTAACTTCGTCCGCCGGAGTACCGACAACGATCGTTAAATGGCATGTGCGTTTCCGGATCATGTAGGCGCGCCCCATGGAACGGGGACGGATACGTTTCATGACCGGGCCCTGGTTGACGAAAGCTTCCGTGATGATCAGTTCATCCGGATTGACTTTCGCGCCTTCTTCGGTGTTCCGGAGATTGGAAACCGCGGAACGGGTGGTGAGTTCAACGATCTTCGCTGACTTCTTCGGCATGAGACTCAGCATATTCAAAGCGCTGTTCACTTGCTTGCCCCGTACCATGTCGAGCATGGGTTTCATTTTTTTAGCACTGTGCCGTATGTACTTGTTTACTGCGCGAGCTTTCATTATTTACCTATCTCTTATTTATGACTTATGTCCACGGAATGTACGGGTCGGAGAGAATTCTCCCAACTTATGCCCCACCATGTTCTCTGTAACGTAGATGGGAATAAATTTCGTACCGTTATGCACTGCAAAGGTGTAGCCGACAAAATCCGGCGTGATCGTGGACCGGCGGGACCAGGTCTTAATGACCTTCTTTTTTCCGGTTGACATCATTTCATCGACTTTTTTCTGCAGCGACCCGTCGATATAAGGACCTTTTTTTAATGACCTAGGCATATGTGTTCACCTTTACTTTTTCTTCCGGCGTGAAACAATGTACTTGTCACTCGGATTATTTTTCTTGCGGGTTTTATATCCTTTGGTCGGCTTTCCCCACGGGGTGACAGGATGTCCGCCCCCGGAGGTCTTTCCTTCACCACCGCCCATGGGGTGGTCAACGGGGTTCATTGCCACGCCGCGAACTTTCGGGCGTTTGCCCAGCCAGCGGTTGCGGCCTGCTTTCCCCAGCGTTACATTGGAATGATCTTTGTTCCCGACTTCGCCGACAGTGGCAAGGCATGTTTCAAGGATCAGGCGAATTTCACCCGAAGGTAGCTTGATGGTCACATATTTGCCTTCTTTTGCCATGATCTGTGCGCCGGATCCGGCACCGCGTGCGATCTGTGCGCCTTTTCCGGGTTTCATTTCGATATTGTGAACCTGTGTGCCTGCCGGGATGTTCATCAGAGGCAGCGCATTCCCGCGCTTTACGGGCGCTTCCGGACCGGATATCAGCTGATCGCCGACATTAACGCCTTCGGGACTGAGGATATAGCGCTTTTCGCCGTCCGCGTACACGAGCAGGGCAAGGTTAGCCGAACGGTTGGGATCGTATTCGATCGCGGCAACGCGTGCCGGTATGCCGAACTTGTCGCGTTTGAAGTCGACCATACGGTAATTGCGTTTATGACCGCCTCCGCGTCTGCGTGAGGTGATCCGCCCGTTGTTGTTCCGGCCACCGCTTTTCGGATTCGGTTTCAGCAGTGATTTTTCCGGTTCTTTCTTGGTCAGTTCGTCAAAGACCAGCGTGGTTTTGAAACGTTGACCCGGAGTGTGCGGTTTGTAGCTCTTTAAAGCCATAGTATTCCTATTCCTATTCTTTAAACGGCAGTTTCGCCTTCAAAGAAATCAATGCGGTTTCCTTCGGCAAGGGTTACGATGGCCTTTTTCCAGTCCGATCGTGCTCCTTCTGTCCGGATAACGCGCCCGCCGCTGCGAACGGTCATTGATTTCACTTTACCTTTTCGGTTCATCGTTGCAACGTCCTTTACGCTGACCTTGAAACGATCTTCTATTGCCTTCTTGATCTCGATCTTATTCGCATCGGGAGAAACGACGAAAGCATACTTGCCCTGTTCTTCCCCCATGACGCTGATCTTCTCTGTCAAGATCGGCCGAATGATGATATTCTTCTTCTTCATCTGCTTGCCATATCCTTATTTAAGAGCCTCGTTGATGGTCTCAACCGCGGATTTCTCAATGACAAGTGTTTCACAATCCATGATCTCATAGGTCGAGGCGCGTTCGGCAGACACGATATATACATTGGGAATATTCCGGGCTGCCAAATATACGTTCTCAAGGACCTCGTTTACCAGGATAGTCAATTTCTTCCCTGTCAAACCCAGGTTCGCCAAAACAGCAGTAAGACTTCTGGTTTTGGGTTCATTCAGATTCAGGTCGTCAATGATAAGAACGGCATTATCCTTCATCTTCTGCGACAAGGCGCTGCGGCGTGCAAGGCGTTTGACCTTTTTCGGCAGCTTTGTCGTGTAAAGATGCGGTTCGGGACCGAACGCGCGTCCGCCGCCGACCCATACGGGTGAACGGCGGGAACCCGAGCGGGCCGTTCCGCGGCCTTTCTGCTTCCAGGGCTTTGCACCGCCGCCGGAAACTTCGCCGCGTGTCTTGGTCTTATGCGTCCCCTGACGCATGTTCGCAAGTTCGGCCTTGACAGCAAGGTACATGGTATGTTCATTGGGTTCGATACCAAACACTTCCTGCGCCAATTCCGCCTTCTTATCTAATTTTTCACCGTTGGTGTTAAAAACATCCAGCTTCATGACATCTCCTCCCCTTTAACAATGTGAAGGATCCCGTTGCGTGATCCGGGTACGCTGCCTCTGACCAGCAGGATGTTCTTATCGGGACGGATCTCGACCACTTCGATGTTCCGTACGGTGACATTTTCATTTCCCATCTGACCGGACATGCGCATCCCCTTCCAAACGCGGGAGGGCGAGGAACTTGCGCCGATCGAACCGGGAGCCCGCAAGCGATCTTTCTGACCGTGAGATTTCGGACCGCCGCTGAAATTGTGGCGTTTTACCGTTCCCTGAAATCCTTTTCCCTTGGATTTCCCGGTCACGGAGATCATGTCGCCTTTTTTGAATATGTCAACATGGACTTCATCACCGACCTTCAAGCTGCCAACTTCGTCAAGACGAAACTCTTTTAATGTTCGGAGTACCTTGCCGGCGCCTTTCAGATGCCCGAGTTCAGGTTTTGTGATCACCTTTTCGCGGACTTCGTCAAAGCCGACCTGAACTGCCGTGTAACCGTCAGTTTCGTCCGTTTTGATCTGTGTTACATAGCAAGGCCCGGCTTCAATGACGGTTACCGGGATATTCCGGCCGCGTTCATCGAAAATGCGGGTCATGCCAATTTTTTTTCCTATGATTCCGTTCACAGTTTTACCTTTTTCTATTCATAGGACCGCCTTGTGTTACATCAGGACGATCCGGGATGTTTGGGGGTTCTGCTAAACCTTGATTTCAATATCCACGCCGGCAGGGAGATCCAACTTCATCAGTTCGTCGATGGTTTTCGTCGTGGTATTCAATATTTCAACAATGCGCTTATGGACCTTGATCTGGAACTGTTCCCTTGATTTCTTGTCCACATGCGGTGAGCGGTTGACCGTTACCACCGAACGTTTTGTGGGTAACGGGATAGGGCCTGAAATGATCGCCCCGGTCGCTTTGGCGCGCTGAACAATTTTCTCGGTCGATTTGTCGAGAAGATTGTGGTCGTACGACTTAAGCGCAATGCGTATTTTTTGTCCTGCCATAATGCTGTTTGCCTTTATTCAATGATCTCTGTTACCACGCCGGCGCCTACGGTGCGTCCGCCTTC
>JAFGVT010000192.1 GCA_016937825.1 Fidelibacterota bacterium
AGGGGTTTTGTCGCGATGCCCGCGGCCCAGTTCGTCGCGCAGGAAAAGGGATAAACGTCCATGCCGTGCTCGCGCGCCCACATGATCTCCGGCATGGTGGACATCCCGACAAGGTCGCCGCCGAGCGAGGCGAAATACTTGATCTCGGCAGGCGTTTCATAGGAGGGACCGGTAGTCCAGACATAGACCCCCTCCCCGATCGCGATCCCGGACAGGCGGGACGCTTCGTTTGCCGCCGCCGCTTCCGCGGGACGGATCCGGGCGCTTTCCGCCTTCATGCCGGACGCCAGGGTGGTCATATCCACGCAATCCCGGATCAGCAGGATATCGCCGGGGGCATAAGCCGGATCGATCAGGCCGGCGGCGTTCGTAATGATGACTTTTTTGATCCCGAGCGCGTGAAAGGTCTTCACGATGGAAAGCACGGCATCCAGGTCATAGCCCTCGTAATAATGGAATCTTCCCTTTGCGGCGAGCAGCCGTACGCCGCCGATATCGGCGAGCACAAATTCCCCGGCATGTCCGGGTACGGTCGACCGCGGGAAGCCCTCGATATCGGCATAGGGAAGCTTTTTCAGGACGGTGACGGAATCCAGCAGATTGCCGAGCCCGCTTCCGAGAACGATCCCCACGGAGGGACCGGGATCTCCGAAATATTCCGGTAATTCATTCGTTTTTATCATTTAAATCGGTTTTCTCTTTGATGTGCGGTCGAGCACGGCCCCGATCTCATCCCAGGCCGTTTCCAGCTGATCGTTCTCCCGCAGGTTCTTCAGGTTCATGCTCCGTTTCTCCAGTTCCTGTTCGCCCACGACCGCGACCCACTGCACCTGCTGGCGGTTCGCATCCCGCAGCATGGCTTTCACGCTTCTGCGGAGGAGTTCGAGCTGTACGCGGTAACCTTTTTCGCGCAGGGCGGTCACCAGCGGCAGGACTTTTTCCAGACAGCGGCTGTCCATCGGAGCGATATAAAGGTCCAGGCCGTCGCTTTCCTGTTCGAACAATCCTTCCGCATCCATGGCAAGGATCAGCCGTTCCATACCCGCCGCGAAGCCCACGGCCGGCGTATCCGGGCCGTCGAGGTCGCGAATAAGCAGGTCGTAGCGTCCGCCGCCGCACAGTGCATCCTGGGCGCCCAGCGCGGTGCCCTTGATCTCGAAGGTCGTGCGGGTGTAATAGTCCAGTCCCCGGACCAGAGCCGGATCGATGACGTAGGGGATCCCGACCGCGTCCAGATAGTTCCTGAGCGCGTTAAAATGTTCGGTGTCCTCAGGCGAAAGATGGTCCAGAATAGCGGGCGCATGGGCCTTCATGATCCTGCCGCATTCGGGATTCTTGCAATCGAACAAGCGGAGGATGTTTCCGTGAAAGCGTTCCCGGCAGGTATCGCACAGTCCGTCTTTGTGCGGCTCCAGCGCCGCGCGCAGGATATCCATGTAGTTTTTTCGCGCTTCAATGCTGCCGATGGAATTGATGTGAAGCTCCCAGTTCCTGAGCCCGAGCGCACGGTAGACCCGGCAGGCAAGTTCGATCACCTCCGCATCCGCTTCCGGATGGGGCGAGCCGATGACCTCGATGCCGAACTGATGAAACTGGCGCTGGCGGCCGGCCTGGGGGCGCTCCTGGCGGAACAGCGGGCCGAGATACCATAATTTGTGAAGCGGGGCTTCCTGCTGATAATTGTGCTGGATGAAGGAACGCGCCACCGAGGCGGTCAATTCGGGCCGTAAGGTCAGGCTTTCCCCGCCCTTGTCCTCAAAGGTGTACATCTCCTTGCTGACGATGTCCGAAAACTCCCCCACGCCCCGGGCGAACAGCGCCGTATATTCGAAAACGGGCGTCCGCACTTCCTTGTAGGCATAGGCTGCAAAAACCTCTCTCAGCACCGATTCTATTTTCTGCCACTTATGGCTTTCCCACGGCAGAATATCGTGCGTTCCCTTGATCGTCCTCAGTTTTTGCATAGTCTCCCTTCTATACCATTCCGGCGATGGCTTCCTGAGCCGCTTCCAGATCTTTTTCTTTTACGTAGAGGATCGTGAACGCGCCCGAGGCGGCATTGCCTTCCACGATCAGTGCGGACTGCATGATATCGGATTTTGCGCGGAAGGGGATCTCCTTCTCTTCCAGAACGTGCTTGACCATTTCAGCCAGCATATCGTTTTGAAATTCAACCAGTTTTACTTCTTTTTCTTTCATGGGCACCCGTTCTTTTTATAAAATAAGCACGTTTCCGCCAAAAAATCCCATAAAATATAAAATAAATTTTGTTAACTGGGAAATTTTTTAATATTTTTAAAAATTAAATTAAGTGAGGTTTCCATGAGAAAGACGATTTTCACCATATTTGTTGTCAGTGTAATTGCCCTGAGCGTCAGCGCTTGCGCCGGCAGCAAGCCGACGGCACCGGCGGCACCCATTGTGATCAACAGCGATGACCAGAACATTACCCTGCTGGACAGGAAGATCGAGAACCTGAAGGACACCATGACCCTGGCCTTCGCTTCCATGGATGAGTATTACATCGCCCGCACCACGAAGCTGCATGCCCAGCTGGACCGCATCGAAGCGGAGAACGACGAACTGAACATGCAGACGGACACGCTCATCGCCGTGATCAACCGCATGAACACCTATCTCCGCGAATTGAACGCGATGCCGATCTTCTTCGGATCGCCCAAGGTGATCGCGGAACAGACGGTGAAAACGCCCGAAGAGCTCATCGGCAAGGTTCCCGAAGAGGAGATCATCGTCAAGCCTGAGGTGATCGTTCCCGAGATCAAGGTGCCGGTAACCATCAAGACCGACAATTTCCTTACCCGCTATAAAGACGGATTGAACAAATTCTACTTCCAGCGCTACGGCGACGCCGTGGAGATCTTCGAGCGCCTGCTGGTCGAGTTCCCGCAGCACTATCTGGCCGGGAACGTTCAGTACTGGACCGGCGAAAGCTATTATGCGCTTCGCCAGTACAAAAAAGCGTTCAACGCCTTCAACATGGTGTTCAATACCAACGCCTTCGACAAATATGACGACACGCAGCTGAAGCTCGGTTTCTGCTATTTCAAGATGGGGAAAATGCG
>JAFGVT010000043.1 GCA_016937825.1 Fidelibacterota bacterium
AAAATGAAAATTTGCGTTGAAATTTACACTATTTTTTCGGATTATCAAGCACGTTGAAACATTGGAGTAAGCATGAAGATATTTTTTAGTCTGGCGGGTGCGATCACTCTGGCCGGACTTCTTTTCACCGGATGCGCTCAGCCGGCATTAAAATACAAGCCCCTCGGGGAAATGATGGAAGATGCCGTCGCGGATTCCGCCTGGCCGGGCGGCGTACTGATGATCGGGCAGGGCGACAGGATCGTTTTTTTTAAGGCGGTCGGATTCCACACCTACGAAAAGAAGCTCATAACACGGGAAGATGATATTTTTGACATGGCCTCGGTTTCCAAGGTCATCGGGACCACGTCCGCCGTCATGAAGCTGCTTGAAGCCGGCCGGCTGAGCCTGGATGATGCCGCCGTTGATTATCTGCCTGAACTGAAGGGTCCCACACCGGTACAGACGGCCTTGAAAAAAACCGTGACCGTCCGCCATCTGCTGACCCATACGGCAGGGTTCGAACCTTTCCGCCTGTTCTATGAAATGGAAGGTAGCGAAGCGACCCGCTGGGACAGCGTTTTTCAGAGCGAACTGCAGACAAAACCGGGCGACAACACGGTCTATTCCGATATCGGCATGATGGTCATGGGCAAGATCGTTGAACGCATCACCGGCATGCCGCTTGACGCGTATATCAAAAAAGAAATCTTCACGCCTCTCGGCATGGGTGACAGCGGATATAATCCGCCTGCCTTCCTTCTGCCGCGGATCGTTCCGACAGAGATCATAAACGGCCAACTTGTCCATGGCTATGTGCATGACGAGAATACTCACAGCCTGGGCGGCGTTGCCGGCCATGCGGGACTGTTTTCCACCGCTTCCGACCTGAGCCGCTTTTGCCGCATGATGCTGAAAGGCGGTGAGCTTGACGGCGTCCGCATTTTCAAGCCGGAAACCATTGAACAATTTACCACACCCGTTTCGCCCGGCAGTTCCCGCTGCCTCGGATGGGACAGTCCGGACGGCGAAAGCTCCGGGGGTATCTATATTCCTTCCTCCGCGTTCGGGCACACGGGATTCACCGGCACCTCCCTGTGGATCGACCCGGAAAATGACGTTTATGTGATCCTGCTGACCAATGCCGTTCATCCCCACCGTGCCGGGAAGATCCCGAAATACTTTGACTGGCGGCAATTGCTGCATTCTGCAGCTTATGAAGAGCTGGGTTTAACAAGGAAAAATCCGGATCTCCACTTAAAACAACGCTGGATGGATAAATTTGGGATTAAGGGGTGATAAGGTGAAAAGATTCTTTCAACATATTTGGTCCTATCTGAAAGACTGGAAAAATCTTCTGGGACATACCCTGGTTGGAATTGCAATCGTACTTGTTGCAACATTGATGCCCCTTCCCTGGTGGGGACGCATCCTAGTACTGATCGCTATTATTATGTTCAATATTTACAGAGAACGTCTTTTTGCACGAATATTCGGAAAAAACAAATCGCTTGAAAACAAGGTGAAAGAATAGACCTGCCGCCGGACTTCCTTGCCGGAGTCAGTTTGCAGGAATGGAAATTCATCACTTTATCTTAATTACCCATTGTTCAAAGGTACTTTTTTCATTACATTTTGCCTTGATATTGTTACCCAATATAATCATTCTACTCGGCAACCTTAAGGAGAACGCACGATGATCAATATTATTTGGCTGAGCATGATCATTATCGGGGTCCTTGTCGCAGCGATCCGCTGTCTGGGCGTTACGGTCACCCCGCTCGGGATCTATCTGGCCCCCAGCTTTGAACCCCTAAGCCAGCTGACTCACAGCATTTTTGACTACTCCGAGTTCGCGGTCACGCTTGCGCTGGGACTGGTGGGGATCATGGCGCTTTGGCTCGGGATCATGAAGATCGCCGAAAAATCGGGACTGATCACCGTGATCGCCCGGGCAATGAAGCCGCTCATGATCAAGCTGTTTCCGGAGATCCCGCCGGAAGATCCCGCCATGGGATCCATTATCATGGCCTTGTCCGCCACCATGCTCGGACTCGGGAACGCCTCCACGCCCCTGGGTTTGAAGGCCTTTGCCGACATGCAGGTGCTCAACAAGTACAAGACGATCGCCACGAATGCGCAATGCACCTTTATGGCGATCAGCACCTCCAGCATTACCATTATTCCCGCGACCATTATCGCCATCCGAACCGCCGCCGGTTCCGCGAATCCGGCGGAGATCATCGCACCCGTGATCGCGGCCACGGCCGTGTCCACGACGGTAGCCCTGGTCATGACAAAGATACTGCAGCGGCTCCCGCGCTATCAGGTGGAAAATTACCTTGAAGCGGAGGCAGAGGAGGTCAAACATGAAGAATCTTAAAGGCAAGATCATCCTCTTTTCCGTTCTCGGCCTGCTGGTCGCCTCCTTTTTCATCTTTTCTTTTGTCGATGTAATGCAGGTCATTTCCGTCCTGGCGATCCCCGTAATCATCGTGATCATCCCCATTTACGGACATGCAAAAGGCATCAAGGTTTACGAGGTCTTCACGGAAGGCGCGAAAGAGGGCTTTCAGGTTGCCCTGCGCATTATTCCCTTTCTTGTTGCGATCTTTCTGGCGATCGGCGCTTTCCGGGCATCGGGAGCAATGGACATTCTGACCTGGATCCTTTCCCCCATCACCGACCGGATCGGCATGCCCGGTGAAGTCGTCCCCATGGCGCTGATGCGCCCCCTGTCGGGAAGCGGCGCTCTGGGCATCATGTCCGAACTGATCAAGACCCACGGAGCGGACTCCTTCATCGGGCGCCTCGTTTCGATCATGATGGGCTCGACAGAAACCACGTTCTACATTCTTGCGGTCTATTTCGGCTCGATCAACGTCAAGCAGACCCGTCACGCCCTTCCTGCGGCGCTGGCGGCGGACCTTGCCGGTATCGTCGCATCCGTCATCATTTGCCATGCGCTGTTCGGTTGATCGCATCCCGAAAACCATCTTGAACATAAAAAACACTGCCGTTTCCGGCGGTGTTTTGTTATCTGACCCTTATTCGCCGGAAGTATTCTTCATCCGGTTCCACAGGATCAGCCCTGCAAGGAGAATGAACGCAAGGCCGGATTCAATCCACGGGAACAAACGCGGGAAAACGGGTTCCAGCAGATTGAATTCCAACACGAGGACCATCGCGATCAGCAAAACGATTGACGTGATCTTTTTCATAGGTCTCCTTAGAGTAAAATAATTGCCAGCACGGCATACACCGAGGTTTTTGCCGCCTCGCCGACCGCACGTCCGGCGATGGTCATTGCCCGCCCGTCCTCGCCGGGCTTGGTATCCCTAAACCCTTCGAGGGTACCGATCACGGCGCCCACGCCATCGATGATCCCGATCGCCCCCACGATGCCCATGGCGGGTTTGCTCCTGCCTGCAGAAAGGGTGCTTTCCCAGGTTCCCATGTTCTCGTCCCAATAGGCGAGCGAATGCAGGATCGTGCTCAATCCGTGCATCAGGGACAGTTTATCCTCCTCCGGCATAACACAGCCGTCGATGTAAAGATAAAGCGCTTCCAGACGTCTGATCTTCTCGTCCTGTCCGGCCGGCGCATCGAGGATCACCGAGATGGAATCAAAGATATCCCGGTGTTCGCGGATGATGCTCAGGCTATCGCTAAGATCCTCCACCACGTCCGCATTCACGGAGGTTTTGGACAGCCGCGCGGTTGGCCGGAGCGCCGATATGATCTTAGCGGCCAGGTCCTTCTCCCGGTTTGTGGTCAGTGGAACGTCCCAGCCCGGCACACAGAGACCGTTCAGAACCTCATCGGTCTGGGCCCTGCGGGCGCTTTTCGACGCCGGCGCCTCCTGCAGGGCAAATTCGGCGAGCACCGCATCCAAAGCACGGTTGTGCGCTTCCCCGATCACAGCGTAACGTTCACGGAGCTCTTCCAGACGAAGAGCCTCGTCCTCTGCCGGCATGCTGCAGGACATGCACAGGATCAGCAAGAATAAGCCGGCCAAAAAGCATGCTTTCTTTTTCATTTTTCACCCCTCTTTTTAGTGATTGAGATTGTTGGAACGAAGCATCTCCCTGTTCAGGGCGGACGGACGGCACGGTATGCCCCGGGAAGTACAGGGTAACTGCCTGTGCGGATATCCGGTTCATTCCACATCATTTCCCCCTCTTAGACGATCCGGTACGATCGTAATCTACTCATTGCGACGCTTCTCTTCAAGGAACAATTTTCACATGTGACGCCCGTCACATCCTGCCCCGCCGGCTCTCCGTTCCGGAACGTTTATATTTTTTTATTGACTGGGGGGGGTATTATCTTTAAATTAGCGGGCTTTTTCAAATTCCGGAGTGGCTCAATGGCAGAGCGGGTGGCTGTTAACCACTAGGTTGTAGGTTCGAATCCTATCTCCGGAGCGATCATATCCCGGCCCCGCGGTTTCCGCGGGGTTTTTTATTTCTCATAGCATTTCACCGGGGGGTTCGAAAACTTACGTTAAGCCCCTCGTTTTTCACTGCTTGACTTGAGACGGTAATTATCGTATCTTTACACTTATTAACTTTGAGGCAGATATGACGGGCAAAAAACTTTATCGTTCCCTGGACAACGCTATGATCGGAGGCGTCATGGCGGGCGTCGCCAATTACTTTAATATTGACGTGACCCTGGTCCGGGTGCTGTATATCTTTGTGACGATCTTTTCCGCCTTCTTTCCGGCAGTTCTGGTTTATCTTGCCTGCTGGGCGATCATCCCGAGTAAAAACATCTTTCAGTGATCTTTCCGGGGCGTCGCCACAGTCAGGATATAGACCGATTCAGCGCCTGCATCCTTTAAGGCGCGGGCGGCTTCGAGTGTCGTAGCGCCGGTTGTGAACACATCATCCACAAGACATATCCGTTTGGGCACACGCGCATGATCGCGGACACGAAAGGCGCCGCGGATGTTCTCCCTGCGTTCCTCTTTATTGAGTTTTGTCTGTGTCTGCGTGTTCCTGCACCGTTTCAATACGCGTTCCTGAACAGGCACTTTCCAGACGGACGCGATCCCGCGGGCGATCTGCGCGGACTGGTTATAGGTCCGCTCCCGCTTTCTCACCGCATGCAGCGGGACCGGGATCAGCGCATCACAGGTTGAAAATTCCGAAGACCGGTAGTGTTCTCCGATCGATTTGCCCAGAAACTTCCCGACGTAGGGCATATCCCGGTATTTGATCCCGTGAACGAGTTTCTGGATATGCTCGTCAAACCAGAACAGGGCGCGGATCCCGTCAGCCGGGTTGTCCGCGTGAGCGGCCGCGGAATCGGGGCAGGCGTCAAAACGTTCAAACTTATCAAAACATTCCCGGCATAAAAACGGAGCGATATCCGGCTCTTTGCCGCAGACCATGCAGTTCGGCGGAAAAAACCAGTCAAGAACGGATGTTAAAAGTCTAGTAGTCCCTCGCTCCGGCCTGAAGCACGTCTTTCCAGTCGGCATTATACGTTTCCCCCTCCATATTGCTGTGGATCAGTTCGTAATACCCTCGTCCCTTGGTATCGCAGAATACGAACATGACATCGCCCCTCAGCCCTTCATACAGCCAAATTTCATGATCCTTGGTACCCCCGCTGAAACCGGAGCGCTGGATCTCCGAGGGATACCCGTACTTGAGCAGCACCCGGCCGCGATCGCTTTTGATCCCCTTGTTCAGATAGGTATAGTTCTTTTCGGCAAAGCGGATCCGGTCCATGACCTCCAGATAGAATTCGTTGACCGGGGTACTCATATCGGGATCCCGCTTCTGCCAGAATTCCACAAAGAACTGGCGTTTCCCGGGCAATTTGTTGCTGCGGTAATTTTTTATCTCCGTCTGGTTCATCAGGGGACGGAGGAGCGCGAACAGGGAATCGAGCTTGTTCGTGTTGTAGGCATAATATTCATCGAAGTACTGCGCCTGGATATCCGTTTCGCTGATCATATGGATGCGCTTTTTCCCGGTGACGGTCTCGCCCGAACCGGCATTGACGCGAACCACGTAATCGTAGGTGCCCGAGGTTAGGTTCCGGACGTCCATGTAGTCGATCACGACATCGAAAGTGCCCGGCGCCGGGGTCCGGACCGCTTCATTTTCCAGGACTTTCCTGCCGTTCAGGTCCTCGATACTGCTCTGGCAGGTATAGACATCGCCTTCGTTGAGGGCATACACTTCAAAATAGGTGTAAAATATTCCGTTGAGCTTGTCGAATTCCGGATTTGCGGCAGGAACAATGTCATAGGCGCCCAGTTTGGTAAACTTGTTCCTGACGACGGTCTTGCCGACATAGGATGCGATCTCAATATGGCTGATCGAAAGGCGCGAAAGGTCAAAGCCGGGGACGAACAGATTGTCCGTTCTCTCGGAGATGCGTCCGGAATGAAGATCGCGCGCCATCGTATGGAGGGCGTAATTCCCGGGATCCAGGCGCAGGGGGATCAGCTCGGGAATGAATTCATTGGGCTTCAGCGAATCCCCCGCTTCGAGCACATCTTCCACGGCGACGGTTCCGCTGTGAACAAGAACCTCATCATCCTTGTAGACGTTGACCGCCACCCAATACTTGCCCCGGGAGCTGCCGTCGGGCGCTTCCCGGTGTTCCATGGCCTGCCGGGGGAGCATGAAATACAGTTCGACAAAGGGCGTACCTTCGTCGTAAAAGCTTGCGTTATCGACATAATAACGGAAATCGTTGGAAAACAAAAACGTGAATGCCGCCAGCAATACCAGGCCTGCTGTTCTTTTCATAGGCTTGCTTCTTATGTTAGTTGTTCGAGTTCATGGTCCTTGAACCTGACCGACACGACGTTGGAGACCCCTTCTTCCTGCATGGTGATACCGTAAAGATAATCGCAGGCATTCATGGTCAGTTTATTGTGCGTCACGATAATGAACTGTGTTTTCTCGGTAAAATGTTCCAGGGCATGGGTGAAGCGCTTCACGTTCGTATCGTCAAGCGGCGCATCGATCTCGTCCAGGATACAGTAAGGCGAGGGTTTCACCAGATAGATGGCGAAGAGCAGGGCGATCGCCGTCAGCGCTTTTTCACCGCCGGAAAGAGCGCGCAGCGATTTCATCTGGCGTCCCTTCGGCCGGGAGAAGATCTCGACATCGGCCTCGAGCGGATCGCTGGAACCCTCAAGACGGATGTCGCATTCGCCTTCCTCAAAGAAAAGCTTGTAGGTCTTTTTATAATTTTCCCGGATGCGTGTGAATATTTCGGTAAACTGACGCCGGGCTTCCGTATCGAGCTTGTCCAGGGTTTCGTTGATGCTGGTCTCCGCACCCACCAGGTCCTCGCGCTGTTCCTTCAGGAATCCCAGGCGGGCGGACTGTTCGTTGTATTCTTCGCGGACGGCCATGTTGATCGGACCGATCTGTTCAATGCGGCCGGTCAGCTTCTCGATCTTGTCCTGCATTTCTTCCGTGTCCATGTCCATCGGTTCATGGGGGCGTTTCAGGATATCGATGTGATAGCGATCGAAGATCCTCTCTTTCACCTGGTTTTGGCGCAGGTGAAGATCGTTGACCCGGATCTCGAGGTCCCGCAGCGTCTCAAACACATTTTCCCGCCGGCGATGCCGTTCCGAAATGGTGTCTTCAACACTCCGGATCCTGTCGCGTTTGGCGTTCAGGTCCTTGTAAATATCGTCCCGTTTAATGCGTTCCTTTTCCCGGCCGCTGCGCAGGACGTCCAGGGTTTCCCGGAGCGCCGCCATGGTCGTTTCGCCTTCGGCGATCAGCAGATCGAGATCGGCGGTCTGCGCTTCGATCTCCTCCAGGCGCCTGTTCATTTCGTCGATCGCCGCACAGGCGTTCTTATATTGAAAATTCACGTTGTCTTTTTCTTTTTCGCGCGCGATCAGGGTCACCCGCAGATCCTGAAGCGCGGCGTTCAGGGTGTCGCGCTTTTTACTGATCTCTTCAAATTCGGCGCGGAACCGTTCAAGATCACTGCGCATTTTCGCTTCCGCGGACGTTGCGCTCTGTGTCTCGTCGTCCGCAGCGGCGGACCGGCGGTCGATCTCAAGAATGCGCTGGGCGTACTCATCGACTTTTCGGTCGATCTCATCCATGCTGTCGTGCTGATGCTCCACCGCATAGGAGAGGGCGCTCATTTTTTTCTCCAGCTCCAGGCGTTCCTGCATCAGGACTCTGGAACGGCGGGACAGTTCCCCGACTTCCTTGATCGCGGTTTGGCGTTCCTGCTCGCGTTTTTCCAGTTCGGCCTTGCCGGCATCCAGATCTGTCCCGAGCTTTTCCGCTTCGTGGTCGAGGGTGTTGATCTTATCCTGGCGGCCGATGATCTGCTGGCTCTCTCCGGAATACTTCCCGCCCTTGATCATGGCGCGCGCATCCATGTAATCCCCGTCCGGGGTCACATAACGGAACCTGCCGTCCCGCAGCGCTTCTTCCGAAAGGCTGCGTATGGATTCCACGATCAGGACGTTGCCCAGAAAATAATCGATCAGGATCTTATTGTCGTCGTTCGCATGCACCACGTCCATGGCGGAAGCGATGATGTTCTTATCGTGAAAAGGGTTAGCCAGGGGGGGGTTGACGCGTTTTCTCATGATATCCAGCGGCGCAATGCTTACCCGGCCCCGCTTGGTGCGTTTCAGGTCCTCGATGACGTCCATCGCGTCGTCCCGGGTTTCCGCCACAAGGTATTTTGCGGCATTCCCCAGGGCGATCTCGATCGCGGTGGCGTAGTCGGCATCCACGGTCAGCAGGTCCGCCACGGTCCCGCGAATCCCGGGATGCTTCAAGGTCTTCATGACATATTTGACGCCCGGGTTGTATCCCTCGAGGGATTCGACCAGTTCGCGGTAGAAGGCGGCTTCATTCCGGTTCCGCTCCCACGCCGTCTGACGGTGGACGAGTTCCTGGTTCAGGTCCCGGATGGCGGCATCCAGCCTGCGCCGGGCTTCCTCGGCGCTATCGACGCGCTCGTTAACGCCGCTGAGCTCTTTCTCTTTTTCGGCCAGTTCTTTTTTCAGCGACCCGACCTGATCTTTCTGGGTATCGGAACGCAGAAGGAGTTCCTCCCGGCGTTTCAGCTCGTCGTCCTGAAAACGCACGTATTGTTTGCGCTGATCTCTCAGGCGCAGGATCTGCTGCTGGATCTCCGCAAGCCGGTTCTGGCTCTCGCGCAGGTCCTGGCGCAAATCGTCCAGTTTTGATACGGCATTTTGGAAATGGGTGTTGACGATCTCATATTCCGCGCGGGCGGTCTCGAGTTCCGCGCGCAGACGGATCAGTTCGGGATCCTCTTCCCCCAGCTGCGTGGAGAGGGTCTCTTTCAGTTCGATATTGGTCTTCAGCCGCGACGCCGCGTGTTCCTTTTCCGCCAGAAGGCGTTCCTTGTTTCGCTGCGCGTTGGCGATCTTTTCCTGCCAGACCAGCCTTTTCGAGGACTCGGCATTGATCTTTTCGTTCATGTCCTGCAGAACGTCGTTGACCTCCTGCATGCGTGCCTCGACCCCGGCGAGTTCCTTCTTATAACTGTCCAGCATCGCTTCTTCAATGCTCAGCTGCTTTCCGGATTCTTCATTCTGCAGCTGGTTGTTGGACAGCTGTTTTTCAAGCGGGGCGATCGTTTCTTCGTACTCGTTCCACTTTGCCTGCGCCAGGGTGATCTCGAGCTTTTTCAGTTCCTCGGCGTAGCCCTCGTATTTTTCGTACCTTCCGAGCTGGCGTTTCAGGCCCCGTACGGAATTGTCGATCTCAAAAATAATGTCTTCCAGGCGCGCCAGGTCCTCTTTGGTCGCCTCCAGCTTGCGCTGGGCGCTTTTTTTCTGGGATTTGTATTTATTGATCCCCGCGGCTTCCTCGAAAAGGAGCTTGCGCTGGGACTTGTCTTCATTGAGGATCTCTTCGACCATCTTCAGTTCGATCACGGAATACGCGCTGCTGTTCATGCCCGTGTCGACGAAAAGGTTCGTGACGTCCTTCAGGCGGACGGGGACTTCGTTCAGGAGGTATTCGCTGCTGCCGTCGCGATAGAGGCGGCGTCCCAGCTGGACGTCGGTATAGGCGACACCGAGCTGCCCGTCGTCATTGTGAATGGTCAGCGTCACTTCGGCGAAATTAAGGGGCTTGCGGTTCTTGGAACCGGAGAAGATCACGTCCGTCATCTGTTCGGACCGGAGCAAATGGGTCTTCTGCTCGCCCGTTACCCAGCGGATCGCATCGACAATGTTGCTCTTGCCGCATCCGTTCGGACCGATCACGGCCGTAACGCCTTGCCCGAACTGCAGAACGGTTTTCGTTGCAAAGGACTTAAACCCGACAATTTCCAGTTTTGATATATACATTCCTGCTTCGTAATAAAACGGTGTAATTTAAGCTTTCATGCGCACGTTTCAAATAAAAATGAGCCCGGGAGACAAGGTTTAAGGCTTCGGTCGGCGGGAACCGGGAACGCAGACCTCAGGATGATACACAAAGGACCCCCGCAGGGCCTCCCCATCCCCGTCATAACACCCTGTTTCTCCAATTATCAATTGTCCTTTGTCAATTATCAGGTGTTATCCCGCCGGCCAAGAGAATTTCCGTCCGCCCATCAGGTGAAGGTGAACGTGTTCGACCTCCTGCCCGGCGTCGGGACCGTTGTTGAAGACCAGGCGATAGCCGTGTTTCATCCCCAGTCCTTCGGCGATGCGTTTTGCGGCGACGATCACCTTTCCCATCAGCAGGGCATCCTCGGGATCCAGGGTCTCTATCCGCGGAACATGTTTCCGGGGGATGACCAGGATATGCTCCGGCGCCTGAGGGTTCAGGTCCCGGAAAGCGATGACAAAATCATCTTCGTATACGATGGTCGCCGGGATCTCTTTTTCAACGATCCTGCAAAATATGCAATTCTCCATAAGCACTCCTTTTCCAAACCGGTTCAGGCGACCGGCTTTTTCTGTCTGTTGCTGTTCCAGCCGTACACCTCTTCGGCAATGTAGTGACTGCCCAGGATGCACAATACGGCATCGTCCGGGAGTTCCGCAGCGGCGCGCGTGCAGGCTTCCGTAACGGTGGCGGCGGTCTTCAGGCGCGGGAATACGTTCCTGAAATGACGCAGGTCCTCTTCATCGATACTCCGGTGGGAGCGCACGGGCGAGATCCATATCTTGTCCGTGAAACCGAAGAGGATCTTCACGATCTCTTCGGGATGCTTGTCTTTCAGGACCCCCAGCACCACGTAATATTTTTTTTCGGGATACATTTCGGCCGCGGTTTCGCAGAAAGCCCGGATGCCTTCCGGGTTGTGCGCGACGTCGTAGATCACATCCGGCCGGGTCCCGAGATGTTCAAATCGCCCCTTCCAGACAACGGAAGCAAAGCCAGCTTCCACTTCATCCCGGCTCAGAGGCCGGCCGAGAAAATGCTCCGCCGCCGCGACCGCCAGGGCAATATTCGCCAGCTGATGCCGGCCGGGCAGGGAGATCAGAAAGCTTCCGCCGAAACGCTTCATGCCGAAGCGCATCCCTTCGGGCAGAAGCCGGACATCGGAGAAGACCGCTTCGGGGTCAATGACGTTCAGACGATCCGTATGCCGTTTCAGGACCCCGGTCACGCCGGGTTCCTGCGGACAGGTAATGACCGGAACGCCTTGTTTTATTATTCCCGCTTTTTCTGCGGCGATCAGGGGAAGCGTCTCCCCGAGGATCTCGGTATGATCGTAGCCGATGCGGGTGATGACGGAGATCTCCGGGATGATCACGCTGGTCGCGTCGAGCCGTCCGCCGAGCCCGGTCTCGATCACGGCGGCATCCGCCTGACGGTCCCGGAAATAACAGAATCCGAGCGCGGTCGTCACTTCAAAGAAGGACGCGGCCGTCTCTTTCAGGACCGGGTCCCACCTCTTGAGAAAGCGCTGAACGTAGAGGTCCGGGACCGCATCACCGTTCACGGTAATGCGTTCGTTGAATCGGACCAGATGCGGCGAGGTGAACCGGCCGGTTGTCAGACCCGCGGCCTCGAGCAGGGAAGCCGTGACCGCGGTGACGGTCCCCTTTCCGTTCGTGCCGGCGACGTGAACGGAGCGGAATGCCCGTTCCGGATGGTCCATGTGTACCATCAGCGCTTCCGAGCGCTCCCGGCCGAGCTTCATGTTCCCGCTCAGTTTTCTGTAGAGGTCCGACAGGTAGTCTTGCATCAGCGTAGTTCTATGTGTTCCCCGTGCAGGGATTTACCGAAAAATATTGCCGTGTTCTCGTCAAAGAGTTCCACCGAACCGGTGGTCAGGACGCGCGCGCTGCCGTCACGCTTGCAGCGGGATGCGATCTCGGGATGCCGCTGCAGGTAATCGTCGAGACGTTCCGCCACCAAAGGACCCTGGTCCAGCAGCGTGATATGCGGGGGGATGAATCGGCGGATCAGTGGCAGTAAAAGGGGGTAATGCGTGCAGGCAAGAATGATCGTATCGATCCCGGGATCCCGGGCCAGCAGGGCTTCCGCATGCCGGCGGACGAAATATTCCGCCGCGGGTGTGCCGGTCTCGTTGTTCTCGACCAGCGGCACCCACATGGGGCAGGCCTCCTGATGCAGAACCGCCTGCGGGTATAATTTTTCAAGTTCGAGTACATAGGAATCGGAGCGGACCGTTCCGGGCGTTCCGAAGAGGCCGATCCTGCCGGTTTTGCTGATCTTCCCGACGGCTTCCACGCTCGGCCGGATGACGCCCAGGACGCGCCGGTCGGGGTAATCCCGGACGAGGTCTTTCTGCTGGATGGTCCTCAGCGCCTTCGCCGACGCGGTATTGCAGGCCAGGATCACCAGCGGACAGCCCGCATCCAGCAAGGCCGCAACGCCCTGCCGCGTATACTGATAGATCGTTTCAAAGGAACGCGTCCCGTAGGGCGTGCGGGCGGTGTCGCCAAGGTAGAGATAGTCGTTTTGTGGCAGACGCTCCCGGATATCGTGGAACACCGTCAATCCGCCGAGACCGCTGTCAAAAATGCCGATGGGACCCTGTTTCATATTAACCTTCTTTAT
>JAFGVT010000193.1 GCA_016937825.1 Fidelibacterota bacterium
CAGTGCTCAGTGCTCAGTGCTCAGTGCTATTTTTCAAGGAAAGGCATGGCAAAGAGGTCAATAAAGGCTTCGGCGTTCTCGCGGACATACTCGTCTTCATTTCCGTAGGTCGCCATGCTCATCCGGTACATGGAGTAGGGGGTCTCGCGGGATGTCACGATCAGGTTGCCCTTGAAGAGCTTCATGGTCACGCTGCCCGTGACCTTTTCCTGGGTCTTGTCGACAAACGCTGCCATGCTTTCACGAAGACGGGTATACCACAGACCCTGATAGAGCATTTGGGAATATTTCAGCGCGACGATCTCTTTGAAGGCAAGGGTTTCCCGGTCCAGGACGATGGATTCCAGGTCCTTATGCGCCTGGATAAGCGTCCATCCCGCAGGGGCTTCATAGATCTCGCGGGACTTGATCCCGACGATCCGGTCTTCCACCATATCGGTCCGGCCGATGCCGTGCTTTCCGGCCAGGAGATTCAATGCTTCGATGATCTCCAGGAAGGAGAGGGTCTTTCCGTTCAGCGCGACGGGAACGCCTTTGAGGAATTCGATCTTAACAAAATCGGGGGTGTCCGGCGTGTTCTCGATACGGTTGCACATGACGTACGAATCGTCGGGTGTGGCGTTGGCCAGATTTTCCAGGGCACCGCATTCGACGGCAATGCCCCAGATGTTCTTATCGATACTGTATATTTTTTCTTTTGTCAGACGAATGGGAAGCTGTTTTTTCTCGGCGTACTCGATCTCGGATTCGCGGGACTTGAGTTCCCAATAACGCAAGGGAGCGACGATCTTCAGCTTGGGGTCCAGCATCTTGACGGTGACGTCAAGGCGCACCTGATCGTTGCCTTTGGCGGAACAGCCGTGGCCGACGGTGTTCACGCCTTCTTCATGGGCGCAGTCGACCAGATACTTTGCGATCAGGGGACGGCCGTAAGCCGTTGCAAGCAGATATTTGTTCTCATAAATAAGATTTGCCTTAAGTCCGGGGATCAGGAAATCACGGGCAAGTTCTTCGCGAAGGTCCTTAACGATAACCTTGGAAGCCCCTGTCTTGATCCCGCGCTCCTGCAGGTCCTCGGGCGAGAATTCACTGCCTAAATTCGCGGAAAAACAAATGACCTCGTCGTAACCGTGTTCTTTCAGCCACGGAATGGCGCAGGTCGTGTCCAGCCCGCCGCTGTATGCCAGAACGATCTTCTTTTTCTCCATTGCTTTCTTTCCTCTTCGTTTAACGGGAGTGAATTTATAACGAAGAATTTAAAAATCAAATTGAATAGTCGTGATTATTTAAGAATCGTAAGGTAATGATCAAAAAATGTTGAGAATAGCCGTCAAGAAGCGTCTTTATGATTAAAAAAGAGTTATTAATAATAGATTTAGCTGTATTTTATTCGGTGCCGTCCGTAGAGGTAGGCCGCAATACTGAAAAGCAATCCGGGATAAAAGGGTTCGACATGCAGGGGATAGCTGCCGCTGATCTCCCCGAGGATGAACCAGGTGGCCGAAAGAAGGACGGAACCGGTCATCAGGATGATCAGAATGTTCGGAGGAATGGTTTTGTTGAAAAGGACCGAGAGGGTGGGCAGCAGCAGGGAGGGGATGACGAGCGTTCCGATGAGGTACCAGATCGAGATCACCGAAGGAAGGAGGATGACCAGGATCATGGCAATAAAACCGGTCACGGCATATCCGATCCTGATCAGTTTGCGGACATTCGTGTTTGTATATTTTGCCAGAACGTCATACCCTACGGTCTGTGCGGAAATGAAAATATAGGAATCCAGAGTGGACATTACCGTTGCCAGCAAAGCGGTGATAAAGAGTCCGAACAGACCGACGGGAAGCACCTGGAACGCAAGGAGCGGATAGGCGTAAAGTGATTGAATATCAGGAAGTAATGCCCGCGCATATAAGCCGGTTACAACGGTGAGCGCATCGAAGATCATCCAGAATACGATACTGAACAGAATACCGTTGCGGGCGGTTGCCGGGCTTTTTGCCGCTGCGCAGCGCTGATGAAAACCGGGGTCGACAAGGGTCCATAAAGCAATAAAGAACCAGGAAATTATATAGGTCGCAGAAAGTCCCCCGGTCAGGGTCAGGTGACTGCGCGGAAGGAACTCCGGCTTGAAATATTCCTCGGGCGGAAAGCGCGCGAGCAGTACGGCCAGCAGGATGATAAAACCGATGAACATGAGCATGAACTGAAGCATATCGGACTGAACAACGGTCGTGAATCCTTTTTTATACAAATAAACCGCAGAGACTATGAAGACAAGCAGGGCGCAGAGGAGCGGCGAAAGCCCCGTGATCAGCGAGAGGAGGATCCCTGCGATCAGCAGATAGGGCGCGGGGGATGTCATCAGGAAAACGAAGATGCCGCTGATAAAGGAGGGCAGTCTTCCGTATCGCTGTTCGATAAGTTCCGGAATGGTCGCAGCGTTGCTTTTCCGGATCCGGGAGGCAATGAAAAGCGCGTAGATCAGGGCAAAAACATAGTAGGGGAAGCCCATGACGAACCAGTTCGAAAGGCCGTGAAGGTAGGTGAACTCGCCGACGCCCAGGATCCCGCCGTACCAGGTGGACACCAGGGTCATCACAAAGACCGGCAGCGTGATCCGTCTTCCCGAGAGGAGGAAATCTTCGTTTTTAACGTTCTTTTTAGCGCGAAAAAAACCGATCAGGATCAGGGCGGCAAAATACAGGCCGATAATGGCAAGGTCGAGAGGATGGAAGGCGAGTTTCATGGGAGCAGATCGCTTATGTAGATCAGCAGACCGGAGGAAAAGCTCAGATGCAGTTCCCGGGCTGTTGCATGGTTCCCGAGTCCGCGCGATCCGGGAGCGAGACGGTCATACTCCAGGGCAAAGCGAGCTCCGGAAAGGGTCAGCCCGAGCACTTCTTTTATGGCAAGCAGGGAAAAGCGCTGACTTGGTTCGCAGGGCAGGAGGTAGGTCCCGGGAGTGAAAAAGCGCAGGTAGTCTTCCTTCGTGAACACTTCGATCTCAAGGTCCGCCGCATAGGCGGCAAGCGTGGCAAAATTGACCAGAAAATGATCCAGGCGTTTCCCGTCCGCACCGAAAATGCGCAGGGTGCGCATGCCCTTATCCCGGCAATGGATCAGCGCTTTTTCCAGATCATTGTTCTCCGTGCCGTCAGACGCGAGGATCTGAACCGTCATCGTATCAGGCAGTTCGGAAATTGAATCCATGTCGCCGATCAGAAGGTCCGGCGTCAGGTCAAGAGCCGAAAGGTAATCGTAAGCTCCGTCCGTACACAGCACAGCGGAACCCGCCGGGCAATAGCTGTCAACGAGGGCTTTCTCCGGCGGCGAACCGTTCAGGAAAAGACAGGTTTTAGGGGAGTTGTCCATGTTCTTTCAGCTTTTTGTTCAGTTTCCGGAGATTGACGCTGATCCGGAGCTTCCGGCGGGTTTTCCGGACTTGCGTGCGGTATTCGCGGGATAAGAAATAACGTTTCGCTTCATTGCTGATCGGGGCGACCATCATGGAAGGCCGCCATACGATGGGACGATGGTTCAGCGAGTGCTGCAGCGCGCCGTATTCGTCCGCCCAGCTTAGCGTATAGTGGCTGTACTGTGGCAGTTTCTGGTATTTGATGATCTGCATGAACGCTTCCGCTTTCGGATCATAGAAATGGAAGGCGCGGGAGAAGAAGATGGCGGTGTGAAGATAATTGGGTGAATTGATCAATCCGTGGGTGTTGGCTTTCTTTGCCAGATGCATGAGGATCTGCAGCATGTGCAGACCGATGCCGAGTCCCGGAGCATGCTGCCCGGGAAGCGGCGGCTTGTCCCTGCGGAAGGGCTTATAGGGATTCTGCATCATCAGCCATTCGATATGCAGGAATTCCAGATTCAGGGAGCGTTCTTTGTTCAGGGGCATTTTCAGGGTCTTCCGCTGCATGACCAGTTCGATGACCTTGTGTTTTGTGCCGTTCTTCTCCGATAACATCATGAAACGGTGCACATAGGGATCATCCATGTTGATATGCCAGGAAATATTGGGAATACCCTTGTTTTCGAAGAATTCACGGACATGATAGCGTTCGAACATCGCTTCAATGACAGCGGGTGAATAACATCCGAGGAACAGGTGCATTTTGTGGTCAAAAATACCGTTGTTCACGATATCGCTTTCTTTCAGGGAAAAGTCGCGTCCTGTCTGGAACTGGTTCGTAGACATGCGCCGGAAGGCCAGGTCGTATTTCTTTTGATAGCGGTGTGTCATCCATCGCCTTTTTATGTTATGGACGCGAAAAAAGAGTGATTCCCTGTGCGTCGGTAATGGTTCGTTTCACCAGATCTTTCGCTTGGTAAGCACCCGCCGGGAAAACCGTGATCTTGTTGCAGGCGGTACGGCCTTTCATTTCGTTCGGATCGCGTTTACTTGGAGCTTCGACCAGGATCTCCACTTCCTTTCCGATCAGGTTCCGGTAATTCTCCAGGGTGTGTTTTTTCTGAAGCCGGATCAGTTCGGTCAGACGCAGGGACTTTTCGCTCTCGCTGACCTTGTCTTCCATGTCCCATGCTTTTGTGTAGGGTCGGGGGGAATATTTGAAGGTGAAGGCCGAATCGTACCTGACCGAATTCATGACGTGCAGGGTTTCGCGGAAGTCCGCCTCCGTTTCGCCGGGAAAACCGACAATAATGTCTGTCGTGATCCCCATATCGGGGAGATATTTCCGGATCATGTCCACAAGTTTCAGGTAATGCGACTGGGTGTAGGTTCGGTTCATGGCCTTTAGCACGGCGTCCGAACCTGACTGCAGGGGGAGGTGTATATGGTTTGCGATCAGGGGTTTGTAGTCCGCATGGACCTTCATCAGCTCTTCATCGACATCCTGGGGATGGGGAGAGGTATATCGGATCCGCCGGATCCCCTGAACGTTCGTAAGCGCTATCAGCAATTCAGGGAATCGCTTCCCCTCGTGATCATAGGAATTGACGTTCTGTCCCAACAGGGTGATCTCGACAAAACCCAGATTGACCGATCGTTTCGCCTCATTGACGATACTTTCGATGCTCCGGCTGCGTTCGCGTCCGCGGGTATAGGGGACAATGCAGTAGGAACAGAACTTGTTGCAGCCTCGCATAATGGAGATCCAGGCGTTGATCCCTTCTTTCCGCGCTGGGAACAAGCCATCATAGACTTCGAATTTTGAAAGTTTCGTATCGATCGTATGCGCGTCGGTGGAATCAAGATGTTCCAAAATATTGCGATACGAATCCGGTCCGAGTATCAGGTCGACATACGGCTTGCTTTCCAGCAGCCCCTCTTTCAGGTTCTGAGCCATGCAGCCGACAACCCCGAGTTTCCGTGCGGGATCTTTATCTTTAAGGTATTTCAATTCGCCCAGACGCGAATGGATCTTTTGTTCCGCGTGTTCACGCACGCTGCAGGTGTTCAAAAGGATAATGTCCGCTTCTTCCGGCGATGGTGCGGATTCATATCCCTTATCCATGAGGATACCGGCAAGAAGTTCACTGTCGTACTCATTCATCTGGCAACCGTATGTCTCAATATAAAAGCGTTTGATCATGAAATGAATATACGGGAAATACGGCCAAAGAGAAAAGCAAAAAGGAAAAAGTGATGCTTTCGCTTATTTACACCATGCAAGACAGTACAGACAAAGCGTCATAAAGCGGCAAAACGGTCCACCCTTTCATTTACACGGCCGGTCGGGGGTGTCATTTCAGCAGAATGAGCGGGACGGTTTCTTTGCGGGTTTCCGTCGTGCAGCATAAAAGGTAATGCCCCGATGCAAGATCAGAGCAATCCAGGCTGTAATTGTAGATCCCCGGCGATAGCGCCCCCTTGAATATCTGCCGGATACGCGTGCCGTCCAGCCGGATCAGATCCAGGCTGATAACTGCGTCCGTCAGTACTTCCAACGCAACTGCCGTGACGGGATTGAAGGGATTGGGATAAGGCAAGCCCAGTTTGAAAACGGGTTCCTTCAGGCTGAAGAGCGGTTTATAATCAATACAGAGCGAGTCAAGATCGCATTCGGTACCGTCATACCCGGAGGCAGACAGCCGGTAGCGGTACGATCCTTCGCAGAAAACGCTTTTATCCATCCAGCTGTAGTCCCGGGGAAAGCTTGTAGTGCCGCCGGCCCGGACGCTGTAAACGCGCTTCCCGTTCCGGTAGATATGATAGCAGCTTGTTTCCGTTTCGCTTTCGCTTTTCCACCGTAACAGAATGCCGCCGGACTGCGGCGTTGCCTGAAACAGGCCAAGCTCAACGGGCGTTTCGATATCGCTGAATAATTGGCCGGGGTTTTTCTGTCCGGGACTTGCAAGTCCGGTGGTCCAGGCTGAACCCGGAGCTCCGCTCAGGTAAATGCTCTCCGAAGCCGTTCCGCTGCCGGTTTCATGGACGCCGATATCCGGGAAAACGAGTCCGAGAGCGGGTTCATGGGTCCCGGTAAACGTACCTTCGTATGCCAGGATGTCCACGAGCGTGTCCTTGAATACAAGGATCATGCCTTCCATGTCATTCTGAATGCCGCGCTGGAACCAGGTATAGATCTGGAAGGGTCCTTCGCGCTCGCCGGTCACGAATTCATCCACGGTATCCAGACAGTAGGGAGCACCGTCGTAACCGTTGAACATGTACAGGGCCAGATCGCCCAGATACCAGGCTTCGGGATTTTCGACGATGAGCTCCACGAACTCATTCGCATCGGTGCCCGCGTTATCGTAATGGATCTCGTTGATCCAGGCGTTCGGCACGGCCCGGGCAGCACAAACCGTCAGTAAAAGCACGGGGAATAGGTTTTTCTTTTCCATCATACGTCCTCCTCTTGAAGGAAGTATAAGAAAAAATCAAGAAGGAATCAGGTCCTATTTTTCAGGTGTGACAGGGGTCACATTTGATTGAGATTGAGGTTGAGACTGAGATTGAGGTTGAGCTCAGCGAAGTCCCGCACATTCGGAACTTCGGGGATAAAAATATGTGTCGATGCGTCGATGTGTATATACGTTGAAAACCGAAGGTTGAAGGATCGATAGGCTGAAATTATCCTGTTATCCTGTCTGGAAAGAAGAAGCGGTTTTTTCCGCAAATGCGATCAGTGCGGACAACCTCCGGCAGACCGTCGTTTTACCGAGAATGGCGCAGATTTCGAAAATACCGGGACTGACGCCGAAACCGGTAAGTGCCAGCCGCAGGGGATGAATGA
>JAFGVT010000194.1 GCA_016937825.1 Fidelibacterota bacterium
AACGCGGCAAGCACGCCTTTTACATCATGCCCGTCGGCAAGGGATTCCAGATCGTTACCGTGAACACCTTTGAAACGATCGTCCGCAATTTTATCAACCGCAACGTCCGGGCCCGGCTGACCTACGCCGCCCTGGAGACTTTGGCGGTGATCGCCTACAAACAGCCCATCAGCAAACCCGAGATCGAACGGATCCGCGGCGTGAACTGCTCCGCCGTGCTGGCCACCCTGCTCGAGCGCGAGCTGATCACCGTTTCCGGCCGTGCGGAAGCGGCCGGCCGTCCCCTGCTCTACGTGACCACGGACGAATTCCTGCGCTATTTCGGCCTGGCCTCCCCCGCCGACCTTCCCCGCACCCGCGAACTGAACGAACTTTTCCGGACCGGGGAACACGCGCCGCAGGATCAGCGATCCGAGAACGAAACCCCTCTTTCGGACTAAGCCATGCTACAGAAACTTTCCGTCGAGAACATCGCGATCATCCAGAACATTGAGGTCGGCCTGGGCCGCGGCCTGTCCATCCTCACGGGCGAAACGGGAACGGGAAAATCCATTATCATCGACGCCCTCGGTCTTGCCCTGGGCGCGCGGGCCGACAGCGGCATGGTGCGCAACGGCACGTCCCGGGCCGTCGTGGAAGCCCATTTCGACCTGCTGAACCTGAATGCCGAACTGCGCCAGGCGCTGGAGGAAGCCCAGCTGGACTATGCCGGCGGCGACGTGGTGATCCGCCGCGAGATCAATGCGAACGGAAAATCCCGCGCCTTTTTCAACGACGCGCTCATTCCCCTTTCCACCCTGAAGCTCATGGCGCCGAACCTGGTGGAGATGCACGGCCAGCATGAGAACCAGAAACTTTTCAAGCCGAAAAACCATCTGTTGTATTTAGGCAAATGCGTGAAGGACCGGCAGGTCATCAACGACTACCGCAGCGCCTATCACGCCTTCAAGCAGCAGCTCCGCCGGTATCAGGAACTGCTGGAGCACCGCGACAGCTACCTGCGCGAACGGGAACTGCGGGAATTCCATTTCAAGGAGCTTAACGAGATCCGGCCCGCCTTCGGCGAGCTTGAATCCATGCAGCGCGACCTGCAGCTGCTCGAGAACAGCGGCCGCCTGGCCGACGCCGCCGATCAGCTTGCCCGCGCCCTGTACGAGGACGACAACGCGATCATCCATCAGGTGGAAGTCCTGAAACGGACCCTGCAGGAGATCCTGCAGATCGACCCCTCGAACCAGGAGATCGCCCGGGAGCTCCAGAGCGCCCTCATCTCCCTGACCGAGATCGGCCGGACCATGGCGGGCTACCGCGACGGACTGGAGCACGATCCGGCGAAGCTGGCACATCTGCAGGAACGCACCGGCTCGATCAATTACCTGATGCGCAAGCATAACAAAAGCTTTGACGAACTCTGCGACTATTACGAACAGCTTCGGGAGGAAATGGGCTCCGAAGCCGATTACGACACCCGGCTGGAGGCCTTGTCCCAAACGCTCGAGACGCTGCGTTCCGACCTGGCGCGGCATTCCCTGCGTTTTCACCGGGAGCTCGAGGCGACGGGGAATGAATTTTCCCGGAACATTGAAAGCCGCCTGCACCTGCTCGGCATGAAGCACGCCCGTTTCAAGGTCGAACTGAAACAGAAAGAAAGCGCCGCCCCTTCCTGGGTCCTTTTCGGAGACAAAAAGGTCGAACCCGGCGTGAACGGCATCGACGAGGTGGAGTTCATGATCATCACGAACCCCGGCGAGGATTTCAAACCCCTGGTCAAGATCGCCTCCGGCGGCGAGGTGAGCCGCATCATGCTTGCCGTCAAATCCGTGCTTGCCGAGCACGACGAGACCCCGACCCTGATCTTCGACGAGATCGACGCCGGGATCAGCGGACGCATCGCCCGCGTCGTCGGCGAGCAGATCCGCGAGCTGGCAAAGCATCACCAGATCCTGTGCATCACCCACCTGCCTCAGATCGCCTCCCTCGGCGAGCGGCATTACCGGGTGGATAAATACAGCAAGGGCAACGAGACCTTTGCCGAGATCGCCGAACTCAACCCGCAAGAGCGCATCCAGGAGATCGCCGGCCTGGTCGGCGGCGAAGAACTCAGCGACGCCAGCCTGCGCACCGCAGAGGAGATGCTGAACCGATCATGATATTCGAACTTATCGGCCAGGAGGCGATCGCAGATCGTTTTCGGCGCCTTATCCATAACCGCCGCATCGGATCCGGATACCTGTTCGCAGGTCCCGAAGGCAGCGGCAAGACCAGCATGGCTTTGAACGTCGCCGCGATGCTGCTCTGCCGCGACCCGCAGAACGGCGAGCCCTGCGGCACCTGTCCCTCCTGCACGAAAATGCGCCATCTGAACCATCCGAACTTCCATTTCGTGCACGCCACACCCCGCGCAAAAAGCCCGTCGGACAGCGATCCCTTCCAGGGGCTCAGCGACGAGGATATCGCCGTGATCCGCGAAGAGCGCGCCCGGCTGACCGGGGACCCGTATGCGGACATGAACATTCCCGGCGCCAACCAGATCCTGATCGCGTACGCCCGCTACATCAAAAAAGAACTGGCCATGAAGCCCGCGGAGAGCGACCGGCAGGTCGTCCTGGTCTACCGCGCCGAACTGGCGGGGATCGAGGCTTTCAACTCCCTGCTGAAGATCCTCGAAGAGCCCCCGGCGCGCACGACCTTCATTCTGACCACGCCGGCGCTGGACCTGATCCCGGTCACGATCCGTTCGCGCTGCCAGATCGTGAAATTCAACCCCGTGCCCGACACCCTGATCCGGGAATACCTGGTCTCACGCGGACAGGATGACGCCGCCGCCCAGCGCATCGCGCGCCTTTGCGGCGGGAACGTCCGTCAGGCAAAAGCCCTCATGGACGCCGATTTCTCGGAGGTCGACGGAACGCTTCTGGATTTCTGGCGCATCATGATGGGCGGGAAGCTCAATCCCGGCAAACCGGAAGAGCGCTGGGTCACCGCCGCCGACATCGGCGAACTGATCGAAAATTACACCGCCCTGGCCAAGAACGACGCCGCGGCCTTCCGGAACCAGCTTCGCTTCATGATCTTTTTTCTGCGGGACGCGCAACTGCTTTCCGCCTCCCCCGAAGCGGAGGACAAGCTGATCAACACCCATCTGGTAAAAGAACTGGAGGGCTTCGTCCGCTATTACCCCGGATTCCCCTATTTTGAGATGATCCGGCTCACCGAAAATACCCTTGCGGATAGCGGCAAAAATATGTATATCCCGGCATTGCTGGCGAACCTGTTCCTGGAATTCAGGACCGCCCTGCTCGAAACACGAAAGAGATAATATGCGTTTGAACAAATATCTGGCCCATTGCGGGGTGGATTCGCGCCGCAACTGCGACGACATGATCTTTGCGGGACGCGTTCAGGTGGACGGCGAAGTCTTCACCAACCCCGGCGCACAGATCGACGAGACCGCCTCCGAGGTCCGCGTGGACGGCGACGTGATCCGCCTGAAATCCGAATTCACCTACATCAAGATGAACAAGCCCCAGGGCCATGTGACCACCCTCCGGGACCCGCACAACGACAAGACCGTGATGGACCTGCTTCCCCGCGTTCTGAACGTGGTGCCCGTCGGCCGTCTGGACAAGGACACGACCGGCGTCCTGCTGTTCACCGATGACGGCGACCTTCATTACCGCCTGACCCATCCGAAGCACGAAGTGGAAAAGGAATACGAGGTGCTGCTGCGCAGGACCCCGGAAGGATTTCCCGAGAACGACCTGCCCGGCGGGATCATGCTTGAGGACAACGGGGACCTGGTCAAAGGGACCGCCGAGCCTCTGAACCGCAAGCGCACGCATTATTTTGTCACCCTGAAGGAAGGAAAAAAGCGGGAGGTCAAACGCATCTTCCGCCATTACAATACCCTTGTCTACCGCCTGCACCGCAACTCCTTTGCCGGCATTTCCGCCAACGAGCTTGCACCCGGCAAGTGGAAAAAGCTCACCCCGCAGGAGATCGCCCAGATCCAGCGCGTGAGTCGGGAGACGTGAAAGACGTAAGACGTAAGACGTGAAACGTGAGACGTATGCAGGGACGGGATTTATCGCGTTCTCCGGATCGACAACACTCCCTGTCATTTCGAACAAATCCGTATGCCGGAGGCATTAAGGATGACGTGAGAAATCTATTCACACAACGGAACTCATCGTCATGAATAGATCTCTCACCTCCCCCGAGGATTCGGGGTCGGTTCGAGATGACA
>JAFGVT010000195.1 GCA_016937825.1 Fidelibacterota bacterium
CTGCAGGCGGCCGACATCCTGAAAGACCCCGTTCTGTATAAAGTGCTTTCCGATGAAGACGGCGTTATGAGCCAGCCGCGATACCTGTATTGAGAGGCGACGATGAAAGCCAACACGATCCGTTTGATCATATTTTCACTTCTTGCCGTCCCCGCCTTCTCTCAGGTCCTGACCTTTCACGGTACGGACGGAAAGATCGACACCCTGGCGCTGGCGGATATCCGGCAGATGTACTTTACGGACAGCACCACGGCCGTTGTCAGGCTGGAGACGCCCGCCCATGCCGCGGCCAACGTCAGTCTGCGCCCCGTTTTTTCCTGGCGCCATGTTCCGGATAAATGCTATGAATTGCTCGTTTCAAACGATCCGGGATTTGCCGATTCCCTGCTCCATGTCCGCGATCTGGACACGAACGCCCATACGCCCTCTCTCAGTCTGGAGATCAAGACGCGGTATTACTGGAAAGTCCGCATTCAGGGCGAAACGCTCTGGTCCGCGGTCTTCTATTTCACCACCTGGGCGCCGGCTCTGCCCTCAGCACTCCGTTCCCTGGCGCTTGTGCCGGGCGAAGTGTCCGGCAGCGTTCAGCTCAGGACCGGGGATGACGCCGCCGTGGATTCCTTCCGGGTGATTTACGGCTTTGACGGGGTACGCTTTCCCGACACCCTGCACTGCGACACGCTGGACCGGCTTCTGACCGGACTGGATCCGGACAGCTGTTACTACATGAAGATCGCTGGGGTGAACGCCGCCGGGACCGGTCCTTTTTCGGAGGTCCTTGCCGTTCAGCCGGTTTTTGATACGGCTCCTGTGCTGATCGTTAACGGTTTTGACCGCGCCACCGCCGGTAACACCCGGAATTTTGTCATTCAGCATGCTTCGGCGGTCCGGGCGCATGCCTATGTCCCGGCCTCGGCTTCCAATGAAGCCGTAACGGACGGGTCCGTCTCCCTGCAGGATGCCGCCGCGGTGATCTGGATCCTCGGTGAGGAAAGCACGGCGGACGAGACCTTCAGTGACGCAGAACAGGCGGTCGCCAAAAACTGCCTGCGGCAGGGCGGGAAACTGTTCGTTTCCGGGGCGGAGATCGCCTGGGACCTGGATTACAAGGGAAGCAGCGCCGATAAAGCCTTCTGCCGCGAGTTCCTTCATGTGTCCTACGCCCAGGACGCCCCCAATAATCAAAGCGGCGTCTACTACCGGGCGGAAACCGCGGGAGAGGGGATCTTTTCGGACCTGCCGCCCTTCTATTTCGATAACGGCACCCACGGAACCTACAACGTGAGATACCCGGACGTGCTGGGCTCACCGAACGGCAGCCGCGGTTTTCTGACCTACACCGGATGTTCCGCAGGATATGCGGGCGTGGCCTATGAAGGCCTTTTCCCCGGGGGAAGCGTTGCGGGAAAGGTCATGGTCCTGGGCTTTCCCTTTGAAACGGTCTATCCGGAAACGGCACGAGACCTTCTGCTGGGTGAATTTTTTGAATTTGTTGAAAACGGACTTGATGTCGGCGAAGGGGCGGCCGTGCCGGGCGCTCACCGGCTGGAACAGAATTTCCCCAATCCTTTCAACCCCGCGACTACCGTGCCTTACCGCCTGGCTGAAGCGGCATGGGCCGAGCTGAGCATTGTTGACGTCAAGGGCAGGACCCTTCAGGTTTTGGCGGAGGGACAGCAGGCGCCGGGGAGTTACGGCATCCTGTGGAACGCACATGCTTATCCTTCGGGGATCTACTTTTCCGTGCTGAAGGCCGATCATCGTGTCGTGGCCACGCGCAAAATGGTATTGATCAAATAGACAAGCTTAAGCATTCAGAATAAATTCCGAAAAAAACAAGAGAAGGGCACCGCCTGCCTGCGGTTCCCGGGAGAAAGCCGGAGTATTTCAGCTTATTTTTCCAGTTTGGAAAGGACGGCCTTCAGCGAAGCCAGGGCATCGTCGGGAAGTTTGTCGATCCCACCCTTTTCGGTCTCGCGGGAGGCGATGAACGCAAGGCGGTCCCGGAAACGCGCGATGAATTCCCGGCGGTATTCCGGCTTGTCGAGCGAGGTGTCGAAGCCCTCGATGTCCATGATCCCGATATCGCTAAAGGGATGCCAGGGGTGGAAGCGGGCGGTTTTTCCGATAATGGCTTCAATGATCCCGAGGGTGTGCCGGGGCTCGACCTTTTTGTCCATGAAGGTCCCCGTGTTCAGGATGTAGCAGTCCACGCCCTCTTCGATCAGTTTTTTGAAGCGCGAATAATCGAGCTGCAGCGGATAGGTTCGGAAGGGGTTTGCGTAGGGCTCCACGACCAGCGCATTCGGATCGACGCCCGGGGCGAGGCGTTCGGCGCTCGTCCTTTTCGTGGCAAGCGTGGCGCCCATGGCCGAACCCAGTGCGGCGCCGTCAAGCTTGACGACCGGCGGGATCGTGGGATCTTTCATCAGCCAGAAAATGGCATTGATGGGTTCGTCGATCCGGTCGACGCGGTTGGGCGACCAGAAGCGCGATTTGATAGCCCGGCCGTTGCCGTTCCGCAGGTCCCCGGTGACGGGGTAGAGTTTTCCGTCCTCATAGTAAACGGCGCCGTTGTTCTGCAGAGTCAGAATATAGCGGTTGTCCGGGCAGTTCATCGGATAGTCCTGTGTCTTGTCGAAATAGGTCGGTTCCAGCGCGATGGAATATTTTTTATCCACGTCGATGATGAAGGCATCATCGTGCAGGATGGTGACGTCGAATTTATCGCCGTGCCGGGCATGGGTGATCGTGGATTTTCCCGAACCCGACAGGCCGAAAACGGCGACGGTGTATTTTTTGCCGTCCTGAAGGTTGTAGCGCTTCAGTCCGCCGTGGCAGGAGGCGTATCCGTTTCGGGTGGCCGCGCCCCAGGCCAGGGTCAGGGTCCCTTTCTTGTGTTCGCCGAAGTAGCGCATTCCCAGAAGGGCGGCGCAGTTGTTTTCGGGATCGAAGAAGGTCAGGCCGAGGGGATGGTCCTTGTGCTGCCAGTCTGGATCGGAAAAGATATAGAGATCCCCTTCGGGCAGTTCGCGCGAATTGCGGTAGCGCGCCTGGTATTCATCGTTGAAATACTGAAAATTCAGCATCCAGGAAAGCAGGATGTTCTCGTGGCCTTCGGGAATGAGCAGATGGGCTTTGACCATGAAATCCTCATCCAGTCCGATAACCGTTTCCGCGTGGTAGAGGGTGGCGAAGCGGGTACCGTAGACCGCTTCGCGCATTTTGGCGGCGTATTCTTTCAGGTCGACGCCGGGTTCGCCGATAATGCGCCGGGCGGCGGCGCAGCGGCCGAAAACGGCGCCGTCGTTGAAAAGCAGAATATTCGCATCCTCGGGAAGTCCCTGCTTCTCCGGGCAATGGATGGGCATGCCGGTCAGTTCGAGGGTGCCGGGGGATACCCGCGCCAGAGAATAGGCTTCGGATACGGTCTTGACGGGAATGACGTTGTTCCCGTAAAAGGCGGTCTGCAGGGTCGTGCGGATCATGGAGGTGATGCGCCGGAATTCTTCAGGGTTCCGGAAATGTTCGATCGTTGCCATGATGCTGTTCCTTTTTATGATGTGAAATTGCGTTCGCAGGCACGGAAAAGATTTTCGAACATCGTTTCGATCTTATCGGCCGCGACCGCGGAATAGGCCAGGCGGATGACGCCGCGGATAAAGATCACGCCGGTGCTGAACTCTTCGATCAGGGTTTTCCGCACCGCCTCGCCGTCGAGACCCTCCGCCAGGGAAACGCACATAAAATACCCGGAATTGAAGGGAAGCGC
>JAFGVT010000196.1 GCA_016937825.1 Fidelibacterota bacterium
AAATCGGGACGATAACAAGCATATGATTTACTTTTGTTTTTTTAACCCGGATGCCGGGCATCAAAAGTTGTCAATTGTCCTTTCTCAATTGTCAATTGGCATTTATTCCCTTAAATTCCATTTATAAAACAACATGAGGCGCCATGCTCTCACTCTTCACAATTCTCGGTATTGCGGTCGGCCTGGCGATGGACGCTTTTGCGGTTTCGATCTGTTACGGCTGCGGCTTGCAAAAATTCAGCCTGAAGGTCATGTTCTGGGTCGCCGGGGCATTCGCGTTCTTTCAGGGCGCCATGACCTTTTTGGGCTGGCTGGCGGGCAGCGCCTTTTCGGCCTATATCCAGGCATTTGATCATTTTGTCGCATTCGGACTTCTCGTCTTTATCGGCGGGAAAATGATCTGGGAAGCCTTTGCCGGGAGCGATTCCTGCGAAGTGGTGGATCCCGAAGCGATCAACGTAAAACGGCTGTTGCTGCTTTCCCTGGCAACCAGCATGGATGCCCTGGCCGTCGGACTGAGTTTCGCCCTGCTTGAAGTGAAGATCCTCATGCCTTCCCTGATCATTGCGGGCGTCACGCTGATGTTCTCAATAACCGGGGTCAGAGCCGGACACGGCTTGAAGAAGATCCTCGGACGAAAGGTCGAGATCGCGGGCGGGATCATTCTGATCCTGATCGGCGCTCAGATCCTGATCAGTCATTTACGCGCATAAAAGGAGATAAGATGAAGAAGACAGTACAAGCGGACGATATTTACCGTCTGACCTTTGTGTCGGACCCGCAGATCACCCCCAAGGGGGACCGGATCATCTATGTTAAAAAACAAGCGGACAAAAAAGATCTCTGCTATTATTCCAACCTGCAGAGCATCCACGTGCCCAGCAAGATCGACACCGCCTTCACGGCCGAAGGGAAACACCTCGACCTGATGCCGCGGATCAATCCCAACGGACGGTATCTGGCCTTTGTGCGGATCAAGGACGGCACGCCCTCCCTCCGCAGCATCAGCATGTACGGCGGGGAATCCAAAGAATTGACCGAACTTCCGAAAGGGGAGATCAAAAACATGCAGTTCTCACCCGACGGGAAACAGTTGGCGCTCCTGTTCGCAAAGACCCGGGAAAGCATCCCCTTTGAAAAGGACAAGAAGAAAGAACCCGTGTGCCGGGAGATCACGAGCCTGCTTTACCGCATGGACGGTCACGGCTTCTACGATGAAGAAGCCGCGCAGATCTATGTGATGCGCGCGTCCGGGGGAAACCTGAAAAAAATGACGGATTGTGCCTTCGACATCGCGCGCTTCGCCTGGTCCTCGGACAGCGCGACGATCGCCTACACGACCGTGGACCATGACTTTCCCGACATGCATCTGGAAGAAGAGGATATTTTTTTGCTGAAGGTTGACGATCTTCAGGTGTCGAAGCTGACAAAGCCTGCCGGTCCCGTGGGGTTCCTGCGTTTTTCGCCGGATGACAGGACCCTGTATTTCAACGGACATTTCAATCCGAATTACAGCTGGGGCGCGGACAATATGGATCTGCACGCGATCGATCTGACGAGCGGCAAGATCACGAATCTGAGCGGACCCCTGGACCGCACGACCGATATGCTGACGCTGGGAGATATCACGCCATCCTTTGTCCCCCAGTCCCCGGTGATCACGGACAAAGCCCTGCTCTTTACGATCTCGACCGCGGGCGGCAATCCCCTGTATTCCCTGGACCTTGAAACGAAAAGCCTCGAATCGGTGCTGGAGGGACCCGAATGTGTGGTTTCGTACAGCGCTTCCGCGGATGCCCGGCACATCGCGATCCATTTGGCGCAATTTGAACGCCCCGATGAGATCTGGTGCCTGGAACTGGGCGAAGAGAAGCATCTTGTCAGGATGAGCTTTACGAACGACAAATATCTGGAAAAACTCGAATTCAGCGTGCCGGAAGTGATCAAGGTTAAATCAAAGGACACCGATATCCAGGCCTTTGTCCAGCTGCCGCCGGACTTCGACAAAACGAAAACCTATCCCCTGATCCTCAATATTCACGGCGGTCCCCGCACGCAGTACGGATACACCTGGTTTCACGAGATGCACACCTTTGCCGCGCAGGGCTACGTCGTGGCCTATTCCAATCCCCGCGGTTCGCAGGGCTTCGGAAAAGCCTTTGCGGACGCCATTACGGGCAAGTGGGGTCAGCCGGCCTACGACGACCTGATGGCCGTTGTCGACGCCCTTGCGGAGCGCTCTTACATAGATCCGGCCCGCCTCTACGTTACCGGCGGCAGTTACGGGGGCTATATGACCAACTGGGTCGTCACACAGACGAAACGCTTTCGCGCCGCCGTGACCCAGCGCTCCATCAGCGACCTGGGCACCTTTTTCGGGACCTCCGATATCGGCTGGGACCTGGTCAGCGAATTCAAGGGAACGCCGTGGGAAAAACCCGAAAATTATGCGCTCTGGTCGCCGCTTACCTATATCGATCGGATCGAGACCCCGCTGATGTTCATTCATTCCGAGAACGACCTGCGCTGTCCCATGGAACAGGCGGAGCGTTTGTACGCGCCGCTGCGTTATATGGGCAGGGACGTTAAACTGGTGCGTTTTCCCGAATCTTCCCACGGGCTCAGCCGCGGGGGGCGGCCGGACCGCCGCGTGAAACGCCTGGAATTGATCCTGGAATGGTTCGGGAACCACGCGTAAAGCACATCGGCCGGCCGGCCGTCATTGAAAGGAGAGATCATGAACTATACACAATTGGGCGCGCGCGGTCCTGTCGTCTCAACCATCGGGTTCGGGGCTTGGGCGATTGGGGGCATGAACTGGGGAAAGACCGACGACGAGGTTTCGAGGAGCGCGCTTCGGAAAGCCGTCGAGAACGGCGTGACCTTTATTGACACCGCCGATGTCTACGGGTTCGGTCATTCCGAGACCTTGATCCGGGAGGTCCTGGAAGAGCTCGGAGCCAAGGACAAGATCGTTGTGGCCACCAAAGCCGGCAACGATTTTTACAACGCTACGAAGGAAGACGATGCGGGCTACGGTACGATCCGTCAGAACGCCGGGTACGATTATATCATTTCGGCCGCGGAAAAAAGCCTGAAGCGCCTGAACGTGGATGCGCTGGATATTCTGCAGCTGCACAGTCCCGATACGGAAAAGCTCCGCCGGGACGAACCCTGGCGGGCGCTGGAAAAGCTCAAGCAGGACGGTAAGATCAAGCACGCCGGCTGGAGCGTTCAGTCCTTCGGTGAAAAATCGCAGGCATTCCTTCTGGACGAACACCGCGATCTGCTGGATGTGGTCCAGGTCCGCTATAATCTGCTGGAACGGGATGCGGAAGCGCTCTTGTTCAAAAAAACCCTGGAGTACGGGATTGGCGTGATCGTCAGGATCCCCCTGCTTTTCGGCTTTTTGACCGGGAAATTCGACAAGAATACCCGTTTCGACAGCGAAGACCACCGGAGCATGAACCTGTCCCCGGAAAAACTGCAGACCTATCTGGATCAGCTTGAAAAGATGGACCCGCTGTATAAAAAATATCCCTGCCAGACAAAGGCGCAGCTTGCCCTGCGTTTCTGCATTACCCATCCGGCAACCCATGTCGCCATCCCGGGCGCAAAAACGGAAAAGCAAGTCCTTGACAATGTCGCCGCTTCCGATCTGGGTCCCCTGCCGGAAGGCGATATTCCGGAATTATGATCATTCCCGGATAAGCGAATAAAAACAATGCAGAGATGCAGCATGCTGCATCTCTGCTACTCCGTGTCCCCCTCAATGATCTCCTCATTGAGGTTGATGGATTTTTTCTTGAGCTGTTTCAGAAGTTTTTCCTGCATTTCTTTTGCGGGATCTTCGCCGTACAGTTTCAAAAGATAGGTCAGCGCAATGGTTTCCACGATCACGGAAATGTTTTTCCCGGGATTGATGGGGAGGCGGATATGCGGGATATCGACCCCCAGGATCGTTGTGAACTCCTCGTTCAGTCCGAAGCGTTCATAATCCTGCTTGGGATCCCAGTGCAGCAGTTCGATCATCAGTTCGACGCGTTTCTGGACACGCACGGCCCGGGCGCCGAAGATCTTGCGGATATTGACGATCCCCAGGCCGCGGACCTCAATGGTGTCCTGAAGCAGTTCTTCCGGTTTGCCGATAAGGACATTCTTCGCGGTCCGCTGAATGTTCACGACATCATCGGCAACGAGCCGGTGGCCGCGCTCCACAATGTCCAGTGCGATCTCGCTTTTCCCGATGCCGCTTTTCCCGGTCAGCAGAATGCCGACGCCGTATATGTCCACGAGTCCGCCGTGGATCGTGGTCGTGGGGGCGAACTTGATGTAAAGGTAGGTGCCGATATCCTGCAGGAACTGCATGATATTGATCTCCGTCTGAAGCAGGGGAACGCCCATTTCCGTCGCCAGATCGATAATAATGGGCTGGATCTCCGGAATGTCCACAAAGATCACGCCGGGGATCTTATAAGAATACATTTTTCGGAAAATGCTCTCCATGGCGCTGGGAGAAAGCGTGGAGACGAACTGCATTTCCTTCTTGCTGAAGACCTGCAGCTTGTGTTTCGGAAAGTCCTCCCAGAATCCGGTCAGCTCCAGGCCGGGAATGTTCAGGGCCGACGAGGTGACGGGTGTTTCATCCCCGACCTCGGGATTGATCTGGACGAGTTGTAATTTACTCTTCGTCTCCCGAATAAGGTCTTTGATCGTTAATTTTTTCATGTTTTGTCTTGAATTGTCCTTTGTATTTTTGTAATTGCCGTACCATCTTTTCGACCGCGATATCGACGCTCTTGGTCAGTTCTTCATCTTTTTCATGTATGGTAAGGGTTTTAAGCGGTGCGTTCACAACGATCTCCGTCATATACTCATAGTCTTTGATGCGTTCCAGAACGACCTGGGCGGAAACGATGCGATCAAAGACCTTCAGCATACGCTGGATCTCATTTTCCACGTATTTGCGGGTTTCTTCGGAGATAGTAAAATGCCTTGCCGTGATTAAGATCTTCATAGCGTTCTCCTTTTTGTTCTCTTTTTAATTGACCATGAAAAAATATACAACAATATTTTTTCAAAATGAAAAACTTAATGGTCATTTTTCTTCTTGTCCGCCCGCGGATGGGCCTTGTCGTAGGCGCTCTTCAGGCGATCGGTCCGCACGTGGGTGTAGACCTGGGTTGTTGAAAGGCTTTCATGCCCCAGCATCATCCGCACCGATTCGAGGTCCGCCCCGGCGTCCAGCAGGTGGGTCGCGAAACTGTGACGCAAAACGTGCGGACTGTTTTTCCTGGCGCCGTCCGAAACGGTCCGGAGGTATTTTTCGATCCTGAGACGCACATTGCGGGTCGATATCTTGCTGCCCAGACGCGACAGGAAGAGCGGGTCTTCTCTTCCGGGACGTCCGAAATCCGCTTCATAAAAACGAAGGTAGGTTTCCAGAGCTTTCCGGCCGGAATCCCCCAGGGGCAGAACGCGCTGCTTGTTGCCTTTCCCGAGGACCGTGAGAAGCATGTTGTTGAACTGGATATCCTTGAGCCGCAGGTTCATCAGTTCGCTCAGGCGGATCCCGCTTCCGTAAAACAATTCGATCATGGCGGCGTCGCGTGCGGTTATGAAGTCCGTCGCGTCGAGCCCGTCAAAAAGCCGGGTCGTCTGTTCTTTGCTCAGCACGGTCGGGAGGTTTCGCGGGATGCGGGGGGATTTGATGGCGTAAGCGGGGTTCTTTTCAATCCATTTTCGCTTGAGGGCATATTTGAAAAAGGATTTCAGGGCCGCCAGTTTGCGCGCGGCGGAACGGGCGGCATACCTGTTCTCGGTCAGCATGCCGAGGAAATGCCGGATCGAGACCTTGTCGACATCCTTCATCGCCACCTCGTCTTGCCCGAAATACTCGCAGCAAAAGGCATAGAACTGCGCCATGTCCCGGCGATAGGCATCCAGAGTATGTTCCGAGTACGAACGTACCGAGCGCATGTATTTGAGATAATCCTCGATGGCGTTGATGAAGGTCATGATGTTCCCTCGCGGGGTTAATCTTCCGGAGCGGCGGCGTGCGAAGCTCTGAGATAGGACAAAAGCCGCTCCATGTCTTCCGGGAGCGGCGCAGTCACGCGCATCGGCAGGCGGGTCACGGGGTGCTCAAAGCGCATCTCCGAACAATGCAGGGCCTGCCGGTCGATCAGGTCAAGAAGATGAATGGCCACGGAGCGCTGGCGGGGGGAAAGACTTCCCAGCTTCTGAGTGCGCCCGCCATAAACGATATCGCCGAAGACCGGATGCCCCAGATCGCTCATGTGCACCCGGATCTGATGGGTCCGCCCCGTCATGATCTGAACCCGGACAAGGCTGATGAAATCGAAAGATTCCAGGACCTCGTAACGGGTTTCCGCCGGTTTGCCCAGGCGCTCGTCATGGTAGGCGGCGTATTTTTGACGGTCGGTCTTGTGCCGTCCGATAGGGCGTGTCGTCACGCCCGATCTCTCGGAAAACGTTCCCCAGACAATGGCGGTATAGAATTTCTCGATATGACGGTACTCGAATTTGCGGGACATTTTGTTGTGCGAGTTGTTGTTCTTCGCCGCAATGATGGCGCCCGACGTTTCCTTGTCCAGGCGGTGCACGATGCCGGGACGATAGTCCCCGCCGATATTCGAAAGGGAGGTGCAGCGGTGCGCCAGCGCATTGACCAGGGTGCCGGTGCGGTTCCCCACCGCGGGATGCACGACCAGTCCGGGCGGCTTATTGATCACGATCAGGTCGTCATCCTCATAGATCACATCCAGCGGGATGTTCTCCGGTTCGACCGCCAGGGGGACGAACCGCGGGATGCGGACGACGATCATGTCTTTGGGCGCAACCTTGTAGGCGGCCTTGGTAACGGTTTCCCGGTTGACCGCGATCAGGCCGCGTTCAAGAAGCTCCTGGACCTTGTTCCGGGAAATGTCTTTTACCGATTCGGTGATAAAGGTATCGATACGCGTGGGTTTTTGCGCTGCACGCACGGCAATGCAATAGGTGTCGAACCCATCGGTCTCGGTCATAAGGAGCTCGTTCATCATGCGTTTTCTGAATGGTTTTCTTTCAGACCCCGTTTGATCCTGATCTCCTCCGCCAGGGTGAAGATCAGGTATAAGGATACGCCGACCGTAATGCAGGAATCGGCGACATTGAAGATCGCGAAGGGATTGAAAGGCCAGAATCCGAAGTCCACCTTAATGAAATCCGTGACCTGGCCGCGGGTGAAACGATCGATGAAGTTGCCGATCGCGCCTGCAAAGATCAGGGTGAATGAAAAATAATTTATCATGTGCCCGGGGTTTTCCCTGAGAATGCGGTAGAAAAAATACAGGATGAAGAGCAGGGCGAATATGGAGACGTATTTCAGCATGGGAATGGGAATGCTGAATGCCACCCCCGTGTTTTCGACATGGGTGAAGCTCAGCCAGTCCCCGGCTATCGGAATATCTTCCCAGGAATAAAAGTCTTCCATCGGCAACTGTGTCCGGATCCGGTGTTTGCTCCACTGGTCCAGGCCGACCAATCCCAGGAACAGGACGAGACACAGGGTCAGAAGGAGAACGGTCTGTTTTTTGTTCATGACGTCCCCGCGGTTTTTTTCGATCGCCATTTAAAGTATCCCCGGAGCATGGTCGGGAGAAGCGTGAGGCTGAGGAACATGGAGAGCAGCATCGAGACCCAGGTCATAATGGAAACATCCAGGTGAATGCTCAGGGGCGTCCACACCAGGGCCGTCATGCCCAGGGCAAGCCCCAGCGCGTTCGCCATGATCGGACGTGCGGCATAATCGAAGGCCTTGCCGATATCACCCAGTTTCAGTGCGACCGAAGAGAGGTGAATGGCGTAATCGATGCCGATCCCGATGGAAATACTGAAGACGACCGCCGTAAGCAGGGTCAGCGAAAGTCCCGATATCCCGAGGAATCCGTAGAGGAACCACGTCGTGGTCAGAATGGGAACAAGGGAAATCAGCACCGGAAAAACGCCTCCGAAGGTGATAAAGAGAAGAATGAACATGACGACGGTCGAAGCGATCAGGGTGTTCTTCAGATTCGTGATCATATTCTGATTAAGGTCTTCCATGATATACGACATGCCCGTGATCGCCATGGCCGTGCCCTCGGGCTGCACCGAATCCACGATGCGGCGCATCTCCACGAGGTCCGATGTCGTGAGTTCCCGGGGAATGACAATGATCTTCATCGCCTGTTCGTCCAGATCGATCATATGCTTCAGCGGCATGTCCTTTTGCTGCAGCAGGTCGCTCAGGATCGTGCGTTCGGGAGAAAAGTAGCGCATCATCCGGAACATGGGCTGGTTCAG
>JAFGVT010000197.1 GCA_016937825.1 Fidelibacterota bacterium
CCCGGGGGAGAGATGAAAATAGAACTTGCACCGATCCCCGCTTCTCTTGTTCCGGACGATGCGCACACGGCGTATTTTTCAGAGGAGATCCTGAACAAGGCGGTGATCGTCAGATCCTGGGAACCGGCAGACCGCATGACGCTTTTCGGGAAGGGCGGACGGAAAAAGGTCGGCGATATTTTAAAGGATGAAAAGGTCAGCGCTCCGGACAAAAAAGATTTTCCCGTTCTTGAAACGGAGGGACAGATCATCTGGATACCCGGCGTAAAGCGCTCCGGGTTGTTTGTCGTAAAGAAAAAGGATTCAAGGCTGGTTAGCATAAATTATAACGATGGGAGCACACATGATTAAAAAAACGTTGACACTCAACTACGGCGGATCCTTTGACGGAGAAATACTGGACTTGCTGATATCCGAAGAAGAGATCCAGGAAAGGGTGAAACAACTTGCGCGGGAAATATCCTGCGATTATAAGAACAAAAGCAAGCCCCCCATTATTATCGGCGTGCTGAACGGCAGTTTCTATTTTATGGCGGACCTTCTCCGGGCAATGACCATCGAGGCTGAAATGGATTTTATCAAAATATCCTCTTATCATAAGATAGGTTCAACGGGCACGATCCGCCTGATCAAGGATATCAGTGCGGACATCCATCGGCGCGATGTCATTCTTGTTGAAGATATTATCGATTCCGGCCTGTCCATCAACTATCTTCGAAGTCATTTTGAGAGCAGCAACCCCGCCTCCGTCAAGGTTGCGACCCTGTTGTATAAAAAGGAGATCACCAAAGTGGCGCATGAGCCGGAGTATGTCGGTTTCGAAATCCCCGACAGATTTGTCGTGGGTTACGGCCTTGATATCGAGCAGCAATACCGGCGGTTACGCGATATTTTTGCCATGAACGTCCTGAAAACCAATAAAAAGGGAACATAATCTCACTTTTGTTTAGTATATTAATAGGCTATAAAGGAGAATTTATGTTCAAGCCATTTTATAATAGTACCGGAGATGATCCGCGCGGAAATTCACCCCGCAAACAGCCGCCGGGGAAAGGACCCGAATTTCCGGGTCCGGTAAAAGTCCCCAAAACGCCCCTGATCTGGATAGGACTTGTCGTTGTACTGCTCATTCTTGCCCAAATCTTCGGGAATACGGACACGCAGGACCGCAAAAAACTGGGGTACACGGAGTTTACGAAGTACCTGAAAGAAAACAAGATCCAGAACGGCATTTTTGAGGGGAACACCTTGTCCGGAAATTTCAAGGAGCCGCTGGTTGAAGAAATGAACGGGAAAGCGGTTGAATACACGGGCTATCAGGTGACCATTTTGCATCTGGACACCGAACTGCTTGACCAGTGGGACGACGCCGGGCTTGAATATGAATTCAGGGAACCCACGATCGGATTCAAGGACATCCTGCTGAACATTCTCCCCTGGATCGTGATCATCGCGGTCTGGATCGTGCTGATGCGGCGCATGTCGGGGAACAGGAACGGCGGTTCCGGAGGGATCTTCTCTTTCGGCAACACCAATCCGGCCAAAAAATTCAATCCCGAAAATTCGAAGATCACATTCAAGGATGTTGCCGGTTGCACGGAAGCGAAACAGGAGCTTGAGGAGATCATCGAATTCCTGAAAAACCCCGAGCGCTTTCAGCGTCTCGGCGGCCGGATCCCGCGCGGCGCGCTTTTGCTGGGCCCTCCCGGAACGGGAAAGACCCTTTTGGCCAAGGCAGTTGCGGGAGAAGCAAAGGTGCCCTTTTTTAGCATCTCGGGCGCCGATTTTGTCGAAATGTTCGTGGGTGTCGGTGCCAGCCGGGTACGCGGACTTTTTGAGCAGGCGCTGAAGAATTCCCCCGCCATCGTGTTTATCGACGAGATCGACGCGGTCGGACGGCAGCGCGGCGCAGGCCTCGGCGGCGGACATGACGAACGCGAACAGACCCTGAACCAGCTGCTGGTCCAGATGGACGGATTCGATTCGGATGCAAGCGTGATCGTGATCGCCGCAACAAACCGTCCCGACATCCTGGATTCCGCCCTTATGCGCCCCGGACGCTTTGACCGGCAGATCGTGGTCGACGTTCCCGATGCCGTCGGCCGGGAAGGGATCCTCAAGGTCCATACAAAGAATATCAAACTTTCTTCCTCGGTTGATCTTAAGACCATTGCAAAAGGCACGCCGGGCATGGTCGGCGCAGATCTGGCGAACCTTGTCAATGAAGCAGCGCTTCTTGCCGCAAGAAAGGACCATAAGGCGGTCACGGCCAAGGACCTTGAAGAAGCTAAGGACAAAGTGATGATGGGGGCGGAGCGCAAATCCATGCTCCTCAGCGAGAACGACAAGCAGATCACGGCGATCCACGAGGCCGGCCATGCGCTGGTAGCCCTGTTGCTGAAGGAAGCCGACCCGGTCCACAAGGTCAGCATCATTCCCCGCGGAAGGGCTTTGGGCGTTACCCACATGCTTCCGGAAGCCGATAAATACAATTACTCTAAAAAATATATCAACGCCCAGCTGCAGGTCATGATGGGCGGACGCGTTGCGGAAGAGCTTTCGAACGAGGATATTACGACCGGAGCAAGCAATGATATCGAACGCGCGACCGACCTGGCAAGGAGAATGGTCTGTGAATGGGGAATGAGCGAGGCGTTGGGCGTTGCCGCGTTCGGCACAAAGTCGCACGAAATATTCATCGGCCGCGATTTCGGTTCGACCAAGAACTACAGTGAGGCTACGGCCCAGAAGATCGATCAGGAAGTCCAGCATATCATCAATACCGCCTATGAGGGTGCGAAAGATCTGCTGAAAACACACTTCCCCTCGCTGAAAAAAATTGCCGACGCACTTCTTGAAAAAGAATCCCTCGATCGCGAACAACTGGAAGCGATCGCAAAAGAAGAAGGCATAGACCTGACAAAATAACCCCGGTTCTTTGATATCGTATGGCAGAAACGATCAGTATAAAAATCATGGGGATTTTAAACGTAACCCCCGATTCGTTCAGTGACGGGGGCATGTTCCTTGATCCCCGGAAGGCACGTGTTCGCGCGGAACAAATGGTGGATGAAGGTGCCGATATCCTGGATGTCGGCGGGGAGTCCAGCCGTCCCGGTTCGGACCCCGTCCCCTTGCAGGAAGAGCTGGACCGCGTCATGCCCGTTTTGGAATGGGCCGTCCGCCTCGGCGTACCGGTCTCGATCGACACCACAAAAGCGGCTGTAGCAAAAGAAGCCCTTTCCCTGGGTGCGCAGATCGTTAACGACATATCGGGACTGCGCTTTGAACCCGGCATCGCGGAACTGGTTGCCCGGCATCATGCCCGGCTGATCATCATGCATATGCGGGGTGTACCCAAAACCATGCAGGAGGACCTTGCCCCCGGTAATATTATGGAGGAACTCCTGCGGTTTTTTCAGGACCAGGTGAAAAGGGCGATTCAATACGGCGTTGACAGGACAAATATCATCCTGGACCCCGGGATCGGTTTTGGAAAGCGGCTGGAAGAGAACATTGACATATTGAAAAATTTGAGTATATTGGTGAACCTTGGATTTCCCGTGCTGATCGGCGCATCAAGAAAATCGATGATCGGCCATATTACGGAAGCACCGGTCGGGGACCGTCTTCCGGGATCGCTGGCCATTGCCTGCCTTGCGGCCGTCCGGGGTGCCGGGATCGTCCGGGTGCATGACGTCGCGGCGACAGTGCAGGCGATAAACGTTTTAAGGCGCATATGGTAGACCTTTTTAACATCGGATTTATCTCCGTCTCTCTTGTCGATATTATTGACATGATCGTGGTTGGATTCGTTTTTTACGGGACCTATCTGTTGTTCCGGGATACGCGGGCCAGCCAGATGCTGTACGGCATGATCGCGATCGCACTGCTGGGCTTTTTTGCGCATCTTTTAAATTTTCGCGCTACGGCCTGGCTGTTTGAAAAGCTGGCGACCGTATGGGTGATCCTGTTCATTATTCTGTTCCAGCCGGAACTGAGGCGCATCCTGCTTTATATCGGACAGAACCCTATTTTACGCTGGATGTCCAAATCCGACAACAGCAAGACAGAAGAGATCATTCATTCCGTGTTTGAATTGAAAAAGGCCGGGCTGGGGGCCCTGCTTGTTGTCATGCGCGACAGCGGATTGAAATCGATCATTGACCGGGGCGTTGAGATCAACGCGCTGATCAACCATGATATCGTGCTGTCAATTTTCAACACCTCGTCACCCCTGCATGACGGCGCGATCATCATTTATGAAGACCGGATTCTGGCGGCGAAGTGCATCTTGCCGCTGAGCGAAAATATTGAACTGGACCCGACGATCGGAACGCGCCACCTGGCGGGTCTGGGCCTTTCGGAAGAAAGTGACGCAACCGTGATCATCGTTTCGGAAGAGACCGGAAGGATATCGATCGCGTTTCAGGGAAAACTTAAACGGGATGTTAATGAAGACGAACTCCGGACATCGTTGTATACCTATCTTTCCAATCGCTAAGAGAACAATAGCCGCGTTGTGGAGTGTTCTGGCTTGTCTGTCCGCGGCAAGCATGAATATACATGAAACCCCGGCCGTTTACACCTACGACTGGGAGATCGGCGGTTCCGACATTACCGAATTTGTAAAGACGGGCCACATCGCTCAGGCCGGAACCGGAGCAAGTTTCTACTATCAGGGCAGATATTATCCGGTGTATACAACATTTATCGGGAATACGCCCGCCGAACTGGCCTTTCAGATCCGGGATAAGGAAGAAACCCTGATCTTTGCGCCCGATATGACCGGAGATCATGGGGATCTTGATCCGATGGTTGTGGATGTTGTTGACATCAGCGGATTTAAAGATTATGTGAAACTGATAGAGGTCCCCGGGATCGGAACGCTGCTGGAGATCGTCCCGATGATCCCTCAGCCGGACGGACGGGTACGCCTTCTGAAACGGGCCCGCATCGAGATCCTGTCGACATCGCAGAAAAGCCTTCAGAAATCGGATCTGGTGAAAGACAGAACGAAACTTTCAAAAACCAGCTCGCTTCGGGCCGAACTGCCCGGGGAGTTCCTGGACCTTTACATCAGCGAACCCGGCGTGTTTCAGGTAAGCGGCCAGGACCTGGCCGACCGCGGCATTGATTTGCGGACCGTTCACCCCGACAATATTAAACTGACCTGGTGGGGCGAGGAGCTGCCCTGCCGCGTGACCAGTATCTACGAAATGGGACGGGAGACCTTTCAATACGAAAATGTGGTCCAGTTCAGTATTCCCCGCCTAAAAAATCCTTACGGAGATTATCTGTACAATCCTTTCACGCACTATGATGTCGTGCGCATGAGCTGGGGCAGCGGCAACGGCAAACGGTATGTTCAGGAAAACAGCGAGATCACCGGGAACGCCACCTTCCTGCCGCAGGACAACCGGACCTTCCGAAGCACGGTGCATATTGAAAAGAACGTATTGTATCAGCCGCTAGCACGGCTGCATGAACAGGAGCTTTCACACAAATACGAACACATGTTTTACTCCCCTTCCATCCGTATCGGGCGGAGCGTATCGTTCGATTTTAATTTATGGGACCCGGTCCCGGACTCTCCCTATAATGTTAATTTTACCCTTCGCATGCAGGGCTTGACCTATTCCGTCGACGACGAGATGGACCATCAGATCTACGTAACGGTTAACGACCAGTATCTGCTGGAAGACGAATGGGACGGACAGGTCCCGAACATTTCCAGCAACACCGATATGCAGTACGACCACGACAACCTCATCCACGGAAAGAACACGATCGATATTTCAGTTAAGGGATTTGAGGACAATCCCTATTTGGACGATCAGGTCCTCTTTGACTGGCTGGAGGTGTCCTACGACCGTTTCATGATCGCACACGAGAACAGGCTGGAATTTTCACCCCAGCACGGCCCCGGCA
>JAFGVT010000198.1 GCA_016937825.1 Fidelibacterota bacterium
GGCGAAGACCCTTTTTCTGATGCCTGAGATCGTGTATACCGATACGGCCGAAACGCTGGCGTATTATGTGTGTTCGACGCGCCTGGAAGGATTGACGGAGGATACGGAATATGCCTACCGCACCGGTAGCGGCGGAGATTGGTCGCCCTGGTACGTTTTTAAAACCGCAACGCGCGGCACGGAGCCCTTCACCATGATCTATCTGGGTGATCCCCAGTGGGGCTTTATGACCTATCTGCCCAGGCTTTACGACAAGGCGGTCCGCACAGCCCCGGACGCGGCACTCTGGTATGTTGCCGGGGATCTGGTCGACTATCCCTATGAAGACTGGCAATGGGATGCCTATTTTAAAGGCGCGGAACAGGTGTTCACCCGCTTCCCCCATATCATGGCGGTAGGCAATCATGGGTACCTCTGGGCTTACCGGAATAAGCGTGACACGCTCCCACCGACCTGGCGGCCGCACGTGACGCAGCCGGAAAACGGACCGGAAGGTCTGGAGGAAACCTGTTTCTATATCGATTATCAGGGCGTGCGGCTGATCGTGCTCAACGGGAACGAACGCCTGAAGGACCAGGCGGACTGGCTGAAGCAGGTGCTGAAAAAGAACAAGAACCGCTGGACCGTCGTGGGCGTGCATCAGGGCTTCTATCCCTGCGGATGGGAACGGGACTACCCGGAATACCGGGAGCTGTTCGTCCCGCTCTTTGATAAATACGGCGTATCGCTGGTCCTGCAGGGGCACGACCATGCCTACACCCGCACCTGGCCCCTGCGCGGAGGAAAGATCGTGGAGGATCCCTCAAAAGGGGTCAGCTATATCATTTCCGTCGCCGGTTCCAAACAATACCCGATCAAATCGAAATTCACCGACCTGTATGCCGTTCAGGAAGCGGAAGGCCTTCAGTATTTCCAGACTCTGCATTTCACGCAGGATTCCCTGGTCTATAAAAGCTACACGGCGGACGGTAATTGCCACGACAAACTTGTGATCAAAAAATAAATCCCAAAGAGCGGAAGCACATGAAAGAACTCGACCGGAACAGGATCGATAAAATTATCCGGGACGCCCTGGACGAAGACATTCGCGGAACGGACGTCACCTCCCTGGCGATGCAGACAGATTGCAGCGCCGAAGCCAGGATCGTCAGCAAACAGCATGGCATTCTTGCCGGGATCGATGTGGCAAAACGCGTGTTTGAGCTCCATGACCCCGATCTCCGGCTTGCCTGTGAAAAAGGGGACGGCGCCATCCTGCAAAGCGGGGATACCGTCCTGACCGTCTCCGGAAAAGGACAGTCCATCCTTGCCGCGGAACGCACCGCCCTGAATTTAATCTGCAGAATGTCCGGCATTGCGACCGTTACCGCCCGCTATGTTGAGCAGGTACGGGGAACGGCATGCCGCATTCTGGACACCCGGAAGACCACGCCGAATTTGCGCATGCTTGACAAGTATGCCGTCCGCTGCGGCGGGGGACACAACCACCGCTTCGGCCTGTATGACATGATCCTGATCAAGGAAAACCATATCCGGTGGGCCGGGGGAGTGCGCGCCGCACTGGAAGCCGCCGTGCCCTACGCCCGTGCCCGCAGCCTGAAGGTCGAGATCGAAGTGACGAACCTTGAAGAATTAAAGACCGCCCTGTCGTTTCCCGTGGACATGATCATGCTCGACCATTTCAGTCCCGGGGAGTTGAGGGAAGCCGTTTCGCTGAATGCGTCCGGCGTGATGCTCGAGGCGTCCGGGAACGTCAGCCTGGAAACCGTGGGCGGGATCGCCCGCAGCGGGGTCGACGTGATCTCCGTCGGAGCCCTGACCCATTCCGCACCCTGCTTTGACTTCAGTCTGCTCTTCCATGAATAATGAAAAAAACAAATCCCGCTGCATTTTTATCGTCGGACCGACCGCCTCCGGAAAGTCCGCTCTGGCGCTTGATCTGGCCGAAGACCTGCATGCGGAGATCATTTCCGCCGACAGCCGGCAGATCTTTCGCGGCATGGATATCGGCACCGCGACCCCTTCGCCGGAGGAATTGAACAAAGTAAAGCACCATTTCATCAACGAACGCGATCCGGACGAACCCTTCTCGGCGGGCGAGTTCGGGACGCTGGCCCGGAAGATCATCGATGAAAAAATGCGTTCGGGCGGATCGGTCATCATCTGCGGCGGCTCGGGTCTCTATATCCGCGCGATCCTCGGCATGATCTCCGATGCGCTGGTCAGCGATCCCGGGATCCGGGAAAGCATCCAGGATCGGCTGAAAAAAGAAGGCGTGGAAGCCCTGTACCGGGAATTGGCGGAAAAAGATCCCGCCTGTGCCCTAGGCATCGACGCCAAAAACCCGAAACGGGTCTGCCGCGCCCTGGAAATAGCGGAAATGACGGGACGCAAACCTTCCGAGATCTTCCGTGAACCGGACCCGGTTTTTCCCTGGCCCCAGGTGATGCTCGGACTGGCTCCGGAGCGCAAACTGCTCTATGAACGCATCGACCGCCGCGTCCTGGATATGATCGATGCCGGATGGATCGAAGAAGTACGGGCGCTGCTGGATAAGGGTTATGATCCCGGTTTGAATGCCCTCAACACCGTCGGCTACAAAGAGATCATTGCGTATCTGAAGGGAAAGGCCGGACTTGAAAAAACGATCGGCGATATTCAGAAACACACCCGCCATTTCGCAAAACGGCAGATGACCTGGTTCCGCAAATACGCTCCCGACCACCGGATCGCCTTCGACCGGGAACCCGCGCCCGGCGAGATCCTCGAACGCGCGTACGCGCTTCTTGGAAAATAAACATTGTCATCCTGAGCGGAGGCCTCCGAAGGAGGTCGCAGTCGAAGGATCCATTCCCAAACTGGCACGACCGGCGCTTAACAGGGAAGACCGGAAATGCGAAGTATGGTCAATCTTCTATCCGTGGCTTGAACTTCAAAGCAATAATATTATCATCCTAAGCCAAAGCCTCCGAAGGAAAACGCAGACGAAGGACAGTCAACCTCAACCTCAATCTCAATCTCAACCTCAATCTCACCAAATTATTCTTTTGAATTTTACGTCCTAATGTATACATTTATCTCAATTGAAAAGGAGCATATATGCCAAAAGCC
>JAFGVT010000044.1 GCA_016937825.1 Fidelibacterota bacterium
GCGTGCTGTGGCCCTGCGACGATATTTTCGTCATGGTCAGCGGTCCGGACGACGTCACGAACGACATGGCGATCGGCAGGATCCCGGCGAACAGCCTGGAAGACGTCCGCGCCGTGGTCGACAAGATCATCGAGTACGACCGCCGGGAAAATCCGGGCGAATGGCAGCTGAACGCCATGCTGGTCGCGGACGATCCGACCGACCTTGCCCAGGGGCCGAGCTTTATCGGCCAGACGGCCTTTATCCGCGATTCCGAACGCCTGTACCAGGATTTTTTCCCGAAGGTCCTGCAGACCAAAAAAGTCTATTTGACCGAATATCCCGAGCGCTATGTGACCGAACTGCAGACCATGGGGCGGGATGGCGCACGGGAGGACATCATGGAAGCTTTCCTTAACGGCGTTTCCTTCGTGAATTTTTACGGCCACGGCGATCCCACCGTCTGGACGCAGGAAAAGGTCTTCGTGATGAGCGATCTGGTGCGGCTCAAGGTCAACCGGCAGTACCCGCTCATTCTGGCCGCGACCTGCAGCTGGGGCCGCTCCGACACCCCGGATTTCCAGAGCGCCGCCGAAGAGATCCTCACCCTGCCCGAAAACGGCGCCATCGGAACGATCGCCACGGTCCGGAGCGTCTACCACGGCAGCAGCAGCTCGGCCAATGTCAAGTTCGTGGAAGATTTCATGACCGGCCTCTTTGCCGGGAATCCGGACTTTGCCTACACGCCTCTGCTGGGCGATGCGGTGCTCTACGCGAAGAACGAGTCCAACAACACCGTCGGCACCTCGCGCATCAACAACAATATGAAATTCATGTTCTTCGGCGATCCCTCGCTGATCCCGGCCTTTCCGCAATATGCGGGCAGCATCGATTCCCTCAGCCGCGATACGCTCCGCGCCCTCGACCGCGTGGACCTGAGCGGCCGCGCCCTGGACCGCAGCGGCGCCGACCCCGGCGCGACGGACCTGAACGGCCGCGTCACGGTGTACGACAACGATTACCGGGTCAGCCGAAGCTATGTCTACAACATTTACGGCAATACGACGACGATCTCCTACAACCTGGAAGGGAACCGGCTCTTCAACGGCACGATCTCCTTCGACGGGGGCGCGTTCGCGACGCGGGTCTTTATTCCCAAGGACATTCAGTATCACGGCACCTACGGCAAGATCAGGATGATGTACTGGAACGGCGAGGGCACGGTTGACGGGTCCGCCGCCGTCGATACCGTCCATGTCGGCGGGATCAACCCCGACGCCGCCGCCGACGTGCTGGGTCCGGACATCCGCCTGAACGCGGGAGAGACCACGCTTTCGAACGGTGCGGCGGTTTACGACACCAGCCGGATCACGATCGTTTTCGAGGACCAGAGCGGGATCAACATCACCGGCACGACCGGGCATGTGCTCGAAATGGTCATCGACAACGGCGCCCGGACCGTCGATTTGAGCGGCCTGTTCTCCTATGAGCAGGACGACTACACGCGCGGGACCGTCACCTTCACGGCAAGCAACTATCTGGACGAAGGGGAACACCTGATCGAGATCGCCGCCTTCGACAATTACAACAACTACGCCCGCACCGAGTGCACCGTCATGGTCCTCGGTCCGGGGAGCGAAGCGGTCACCCGGCTGGTGAACTTCCCGAACCCCTTCCGGGAGAACACCGATATTACCTTTACGAGCGCGGTCAGCGGACTTGCCTCCCTCCGGGTCTACACCATCTCGGGGAAACCTGTAGCCAGCCTCAGCGATCTGCCCGTGCACAGCGGCTTCAACGCCATTCCTTTCCAGGCGCGGGACGATTACGGACACCTTCTGGCGGCCGGATTGTATTTTTATGTGCTGGAGATCGGGAGCGGCGGCGAAAGCGCCCGCTTTCAGAATAAAATGCTGGTGCTGCCATGATCCGTCAGACGGACGCCCCGGTGATCCTCGCTTCCGCGTCCCCGCGGCGGAAAGAACTCCTGGAACAGCTCGGACTGCGCTTCGACTGCCTGCCCGCCCGTCTCGACGAGACCTTGCTGGCGGGCGAAAGCCCCCTGGACCATGTCCAGCGGCTTGCGGAAGAAAAAGGCCGGCGCATCGCCTCGGCGCATCCGCAGGCGATCGTCATTTCCGCGGACACCATCGTTCTGATGCGGGACCAAATCCTGGGAAAACCCGCCGATACGAACGAGGCCTTCCGGATGCTGAAAATGCTGTCCGGAGCGTTTCATAAGGTCATCACGGCCTTCGCGGTGACTGCGGTCGAAAAAAATATCCGCATCGTCCGGCATGTGACGACGGACGTGCTCTTCAGGGACCTGAGCGACGAGGAAATATGGGAATACATCGGGACCGGTTCGCCGATGGACAAGGCCGGCGCTTACGGGATCCAGGATATCCGCGCCAATCTCGTCCGGCGCATTGACGGATGTTTTTACAACGTCATCGGCTTTCCCGTCGCCGAATTTTCGGAAACCTGGAACGAGCTCTTCCCCGCGTAAACGAAGATCAGCCCTTTACCTGTGCGGCCCTCTGCCCCGGAGGGGATCCCGCGACGTTTATTCCTTGTCTTTTTTCACAAGGTCAGCGATCGGGATCACCAGTCCGATGATCGCGGCGAGCCGGAACATGGAGCCCCATGCGACCGCGGCGTTTCCGTGAATGATCACATTGAACAAAAAGCTCACCAGGATGCCGGCGGCGAATGCGATCGCGCCGACGATCAGGCAGTTGAGGATCAGGCGTCCAAAACTCATTTTACACCTCCCGTTTTGCTGTGACGTGTTCCTGAAAAATTCAGCCGAATCACGGGGAGCTGCCGGGGGCAGGACCTTAAGAGGGTGAAAGGGGAGGGTGCGGCGGAAGAAGGAACAGGTTCGGATCAGAGCAGGAAGCCGGTGTGCGATACTGTCTCTGAATACTACCCCGCGTTTCATCTGACGCTGAAAATATACGGCGTTCTTTTCCGAAGATAAAGGAATAAAAGTGAAAATCCTGCGGCCGGCCGGGAACTTCCCTTAACACAAGCAATAACAATCGGATGGAAACAATTTAATTAAAAACGGCCGGAAAGCAAAGATCCCCGCCGAAGCGGGGACCTTTTGTATGGGTAATAAGAGATTCGCTATTTTCCTTCGTCGACGACTTCGTAATCGGCGTCCTCGACATTTTCGGCGCCGCCCTCGGCGCTTTGCTCGGGCTGCTGCTCGCCGCCCATGTTCTGCTGGGCCTGCTGTGCCTGGGCGTAGGCCTTTTCGGAGATCTTCATCATCGCCTTGTTGACGGCGTCGATCCGGGCCTTGATGTCGTCGACGTTGTCGCCGGACTTGACCTTTTCCAGCTCGGCCAGTGCGTCCTCGACGGGCTTCTTGTCCTCGTTGCTGATCTTGTCGCCGAAATCGTCCAGGGTTTTGCGTGTCGAAAAGAGCACCTGTTCGGCCTGATTGTGCGTTTCGACCTTCTTGCGGAACTTTTCGTCCTCTTCGGCGTGCTTTTCCGCCTCGTCGGTCATCTTGCTGATCTCCTGATCGGTCAGTCCGCTTGAGGATTCGATCCGGATGTTCTGTTCTTTTCCGGTGGCCTTGTCCTTGGCGGTGACGTTCATGATGCCGTTCGCGTCGATGTCAAAGGAGACCTCGATCTGCGGGATCCCGCGGGGCGCGGCGGGAATGCCGTCCAGGATGAAACGGCCCAGCGTTTTATTGTAGGCCGCCTGGGAGCGTTCGCCCTGAAGGACGTGGATCTCGACCTGCGGCTGGTTGTCGGCCGCGGTGCTGAAGATCTCGGATTTCTTGACGGGGATGGTCGTGTTGCGTTCGATCAGCTTGGTGAAGACGCCGCCCAGGGTCTCGATGCCCAGGGAAAGCGGGGTCACGTCAAGCAGCAGCACGTCCTTCACGTCGCCGCGGAGGACGCCGCCCTGAATGGCAGCGCCGACGGAAACGACCTCGTCCGGGTTGACGGTCTTGTTGGGCTCTTTCCCGAAAATATCCTTGACGATCTTCTGGACCGCGGGGATGCGGGTCGAGCCGCCGACGAGGATGACCTCGTCGATATCTTTTGCCGTCAGGCCGGCGTCTTTCAGCGCGTTCTCGCAGGGCTTGCGGACGCGTGCGACGAGATCGGCGGTCAGCTGGTCGAATTTCGCGCGGGTAAGGGGAATGTTCAGATGCTTCGGACCGGTAGAGTCGGCGGTCAGGTAAGGCAGGTTGATGTCGGTCTGCATGGAGGTGGACAATTCCATTTTCGCCTTTTCGGCGGCTTCTTTCAGACGCTGGACCGCCATGGCATCCTTGGAGATGTCCATGCCTTCCTGCGTTTTGAATTCCTTGATCAGGTAGTCGATGAGCTTCTGGTCGAAATCGTCGCCGCCCAGATGCGTATCGCCGTTGGTGGATTTCACTTCGAATACGCCGTCGCCGATCTCAAGGATGGAAATGTCAAAGGTGCCGCCGCCGAGGTCGAACACGGCGACTTTTTCTTCTTTCCCCTTGTCGAGGCCATAGGCCAGGGCCGCGGCGGTGGGTTCGTTGATAATGCGCTTTACCTCAAGGCCTGCGATCTTGCCGGCGTCCTTGGTGGCCTGGCGCTGGGAATCGTTAAAATAGGCGGGCACGGTGATGACCGCTTCCGTGACCGCTTCTCCGAGGTAATCTTCCGCGATCTGCTTCATTTTCTGAAGGATCATGGCGGATATTTCCGGCGGGGAATAGGTCTTGTTGTCGATCTTTACGCGGACGTCCTTGTTCTTGCCCTGCTCGACGGTGTAGGGAACCTCGTGGATCTCGTTCCCGACCTCGCCGTAGCTGCGGCCCATGAAACGCTTGATGCTGTAGATCGTGTGTTTCGGGTTCGTGACGGCCTGACGCTTTGCGGCGGCGCCGACCAGGCGTTCGCCGTCCTTTTTAAAACTGACGACGGAGGGCGTCGTGCGGGCGCCTTCCGCGTTGACCAGTACTTTCGGCTCGTTCCCCTCCATAATGGATACGCACGAGTTCGTGGTCCCGAGGTCAATTCCGATAATTTTGCTCATGTTTCTTCTCCTTTATTGTCACGGGGCCTTCGCTCCCGCGGAAATTTTCCTGTCGAACGCTCTCCGAATTTTTCGGATGCGCAGCACATTATCTTATGCAAATACCATGCCAGCGAAACGTGTCTGCCATAATGGCAGTGTAGTCTGTCGTTCAAGGGTTTATACGGGGAAGGGGACGATCGAAATGTCCGCTTAGCATTTTATTGGCGGGGCGGTAATATTTCGCTATATTAGAACGGCCGCGTTCCGATGCGGCGGATCCAAACGATCAGCAGACAGGGAGACCCCGGACGATGAACCAGACGCCTTTCACGGGAGCGGGCGAACCGCTTGCTTTTTCTGCAGCGGCGCTTCTGGACAGGATCGATAAAAAGGTCCTTTTCCGCTCGCGCTGGAAGATGGGGCACGGCGGCGAGAGCATGCTGAACGAATTGCTGGGGGACGAACGCATCATGGCCGCGTTCCGGCCCGAGGCGGTGTACGGGTATTTTCCGGCCGTCCGCCGGGACGACGCCCTGATCCTGAACGGGTCCGTTCGCTGGACCTTTCCGCGCCTGAAGGGGGTCCGGCTCTCGGATCATATCAAAACCGAAGAAGAGGGCGGGGACCTCATCGCGCTTTCCGCGGTGACCGTCGGAAGCGCCGCCGTCGATCTCTCGAAAGACCTGTACGAACGCTTTGACTATGCCGAATACTTTTTGATGTACGGCCTGGCGGCGGAAATGACCGAAGCCCTGGCGGACGAGGTCCATGAACGGGTCGAACGCGACCTGGGGATCTCCGGCACGCTGCGCCGGAGTTTCGGCTATCCCGCCTGTCCCGACCTTGCCTGCCAGAAGGACCTGCTGGACTGCCTGCGGGCGGAGCGCATCGGGATCAGCCTCTCGGCCTCTTACCAGCTTATCCCGGAATTTTCCACGACGGCGATGATCTTTCTCCATCCGGACAAGAAGGCATGAAGAGGGTCCTATGAACGAGATTAAACGCGAACTGAATTTATTCCATATGATCGCCATTATCATCGGCCTGGTGATCGGCAGCGGGGTTTTCATTAATATCGCTCCGGTCCAGCGCGCGGCGGGAAGTCCTCTGCTCGCGGTGATCGCCTGGGCGGTGGGCGGGCTTTTCATGCTGTCGCAGATCTTCATCTATGCGGAGCTGGGGACCGTCTATCCCGATCAGGGCTTCGGCTACCTTTATCTCCGCAAGGCGGGGAGCCCGATGCTGGCTTTCCTGTATACCTGGACCGCGTTCTGGACCAGCGACATGCCCTCGATCACCATCTTGAGCCTTGCGGCCGTCACGGCGCTGAACGTGTTCTTTCCCGGACTGACCGTCAACGCCCCGGTCACGAAACTGCTGGCCATCGGGATCATCCTGATCCTGACGGGCATTCATATCCGGAGCGTGAAGCAGGGATCCTGGATCCAGGTCGTGCTCACCCTGCTGAAGATCTTTCCGCTGGCCATCCTGGCCGTCCTGGGGCTTTTCTATCTGGATTCCCCGACGCTGTTCATCCGCCCGGAGCTTGCCGGAACGGCGAAGCATTCGGTGTTCTGGCTGATCATGATGGGCGCCTCCGGAACGGTCTGGAGCTACGCGGGATTTCCGAACATCATGTACATGGCGGGGGAGGTGAAGGATCCGCGGCGCAATATTCCGCGCGCCCTGATCTCCTCGGCGCTCTTCGTCACCCTGATGTATGTGCTGATCTCCCTGGCGACCGCCGCCCTGATCCCGCACGATGAGATCGTCCGGACCGAGGGCTTCCTGAACCCTTTCCGCTATCTTCCGGTCTTTTCGGCCTTTGCCGCGGGATTCCTGGCGATCGCGGCTTTCATTTCCTGCGTGGGCGCCACCAACGTGTGCGTCATGAGCCAGCCGCGCCTGCAGTATGCCATGGCCCGGGACGGGCTCTTTTTTAAGACTTTCGGCAAGATCCATCCGCGTTTCGGGACCCCGGTGAATTCCATTCTCCTGCAGTCCGGATTTGCGATCGTCCTGGTCTTTATCAGCCGGGATACGCTGGATTCTCTGCTGGGCTACTTCACCTTTTCCTACCTGTTCCAGAACATTCTGGTCTACGGCAGCATCTTCTGGCTGAAAAAGCGGGAAGATTACGCGCCGTCCTACGTGTCGCCCATGTGGCGGACCATGGCCGTCCTGGCCATCGTCCTGCCTCTGCCGCTGATCCTGGCAAGTTTCAGCACCTTTCCGTTGAACGGGATCTTGTTCAGCGTACTCTTCACCCTTGCGGGCATTCCCGTCTATTTTCTCTTTAAAAATCGTCTTGAATCGTGAGCGGCTTAGCGTTGCAGCAGTGAATCCAGCGCGGCCTCGATGACCGTGTCGAAGCCCTGCGCCATGTCGCTGCTGTCCAGCACCGCATAAATGTCGGGCGGCACGCCGTTCTCGTAATTGATCCCCTCCGGTGTCAGGGTGCGCGTAATGGAGAAACGGTAGATCCAGCCGTTGGGGAGCTGACCGCCGTTCGGCATTCCGAGCCCGCCCCCCGTCGTATCGCCGACCAGGAACACGTTATCCAGAGCGAGGGTCGCCAGCGAGAACATGGAGGTGGCGCTGTAGGAACCGCGGTCGATCAGCACGGCGACCGGTTTGGCATAGTGCAGCACGGTATCCGCGGGCACGGCGTAAACGGGCGTCAGGTCGCTGAATTCCTCGTGCCCGGGCCCCGCTTTAATGCAGCTCGTAAAGACCGGCGCATCCGAAAGGGTTAAATACGAGAGGAAAAGGTTGACGTTGGAAATGTAGCCGCCGCCGTTCTGGCGCATGTCCAGAATAAGGCCGTCGGTGTCCTTGTAGCGGTCGAAAAGATACAGGATCTGCGCGCCGCTGGTCCCGGTGGAAAAGGACGCGTAACGGATATAGCCCACCCTTCCGCCGGCGATGAAATCGTGCTGGAACGGCCCGGTCGAATAGTAATCCGTCCCCAGATAGTTCTCCTTGATAAAGCGGAAATCGATATTGTCCGGCCCCAGCAGGCTGATGTCAAAGCGGGAGATGTTGAACTCCGAAAAGAGGTTCACGTGGCCGTCCCTCAGTTCGTTCAGCATGCTTCCCAGCTGAAAGAAAAGCGAATCGTCGCTCATGCCGGAACGGATCTCCGATGCGTAGCGGGCGTAGACGGCGTCCCAGTCGACGTTCTTGACATCGAAATAGGCGTACTGCTCGTTGACCTTGTTCCAGAGATAGTCAAAGGTCGCGGGCGCGTCGGCGGGCGTCGGTGGATCGAAGAAGATCCGTTCGCAGGAGAGAAGCAGCAGAGCGGCCGCCGTGAAGATCAGGATCTTTCCGTATCGTTTTTTCATCTATTTCACCCTGAAATAAAGCGTGAACAGGAGCTCGTGCCGGGCGGTCTCCAGCAGATAGATATCCCGTTTTCCCGTTGAGAGCATGTCCCAGACATACGCGAATTCGAGCGCGTTGCCGTTCTCCAGAATGCGCGTCAGTCCGGCTTTGCTCCGCAGCCGGAACCCGCCCGCAAAGAAGTGGCGGGACAGGATCTCAGCCGTGTTCAGGCTGCCGTTGAGCACATAGGGATAGGCCGGCCGGACGGCCGCGAGAAGCAGGGGAAGGTCCAGGCGGCAGAACAGGGAATAATCCCGCGAAGGCCGCCGGAAGTTCAGGAAAAGGATCTTTTTATCGATCGCGGGACGCGTGAAGGCATGCTCCATGCCGCCGCTGAAGAAAA